>NZ_LZEJ01000006.1:0-99747 GCF_001704375.1 Alishewanella sp. HH-ZS
CAAAATTTCTGGGGATACCTCAGTGGAATCAGACCAATGCTTTCAAAATAGAACTAATCGAATGCTTGAAACGCAACTGGAACACCCAAAATGAATTTAAACACAAAATATTTAGCCACCTAATGCATGATAACCATGAGCATGGCCAATGGTTTTGGAATTATCTAATCGATAAAGCAAAAGTGCCTCACTGGTTTCTTGTTCCTACAACATACAGTGAATATTTTGCATGTGCATTTGCTATTCTCTACATCTGGCAAGTTAGTCATGCTGAAAAAACTCTAATGTTAAATAAGGCTTACAGCAGTTTTCATAATAGTCGATCAAAACAGAAACCAGATAATGAGAAAGGAGCGAACCTCTGGCTTAATGCAGACTCTTTGAATCAGTTGAACGAGATTGCACGTAAGAAAAATTGTAGCACCAAGCTCGCACTAAAGAGGCTAATAGCGGCTGAGTTTGACAAAATTAGCAAATAAAAGTAAAGGTTAAGGTATTAGTTGCATTAGCCGCTGTTTAGCAAGAGCCCATGGCAGGCGACGCCCGGCTTTTGCCATTTTATCGTAAGCAGCTTGCGCCTCAACAACTGTAAGCATGCCATGCGTGACAAGCTGCTCGATAACCCATAGCGTCCCTTGAACCAATATCGCTTCTTTTTCGGCGGCACTCTTAAGTGCTCTATCACCGGTAAGAAGTGGGCACTGCTCTTGCCTGGCTAACGCAAGTGCAAAGCAATCGTTCATGCTGGGGCCCGTATATTTCTGCCTCAATTCAAAGGAATACATCATAGACTCAGGGCTTAGCTCCCCCAGAGACAAGCCTAAATCAATTAGAAATCCGTGTTGCTCACTCAGCTCCTCATGAAATAACACATCTGGAACTTTGAATTGGTAGGGTAAATTGAAAAAGATCTCCAGTAACTGGCCTTCCTCGAGATCAATGAGAATATTGGCATCACTGATCAACAAGTACATCTATACAGCCTCAGCTAACATTCGGCGTTGCTTATGCAGTGCCATAACCGATATTTGTAACAATTCAGCGGCTTTCGACTCGCTAAGGATCCCCTCAGCTAAGGCGCGATAGACTAGTTGCTCAAACAGCAGTGTTTGCTCTTGCGGGTAAGGCTTCCCTGGCTCTTGCTTACGCCAGCCATTTTGAGAAAACTGGATAAAAATTTGGCGCTTTTTCTCTTGAGTTATAACACCAAGATCGGCGCTACGATACAAACAGGCCGCCATGCTTAAACCGTATTCATGCTTCAAAAAGTAAAGTTCTTTAGCCTCAATATTCGAGCGCTGCTCACCTAAGTGTTGATAAAGCCCAATGTCTGGCAATAAAAATGCTGACGCAAAACGATTGCATGCCATTTCCTCGTTAACAGAATCATCTAGCAGGCCATGTAAAATCAGATGACCAAGTTCGTGTGCCAGCGTGAATCGCTGACGACACCCTGGCCAGTGTGCAGATACCACAATGATAGGCTGCCCAGAAATCTTGGCTTGTAATCCATCAAATTTATCTGCTTGAGGCACGTTGCTGACAATCACCAAAATACCTTTAGACTCAAGCAAATCAATTAAATCAGGTAGAGGATTCATCCCCAGTTGCCAGTCACTACGTACCTTAGCAGCAACCTGCTCTACCGCAGCTAATGAACTCACCACTGGAATATCAGGATGATAGTCAAAGTCTGAAATTGGGAAGTTAGGCCACGCATTTTTGAGCGCCAGCCAGCGTTCAGCTTGGTCGATCACATCAGATTCTATTTTTTTCAGTAGCTTAGCTGGAGCTGACGCTTTCTTGCGATACTCCACCTCACCTAACGTCACTTGTGCTGGGCGAAAAAAGTATTCAGAACGAACCGACAATGCAGCCGCCAATTTGAGTAAAACACCCGAGGACGGCATACTCTGGTTATGCTCGTATTTTTTAACCATGTTGGCACTTATACCAACAATATCACCCAAGGCCTGCATAGACAGGCCAGCAGCAGTACGGGCTCGTTTTATGCGCTCTCCAATCACACTGACCTCCGGTTTATAAATATAAATATTTGTGGGTAATTATAAACCGACTGGGTGATTCTGTCGATTGGCATCACAGGGTAAAAAGGATGGCGATCTTGGGATTGTTTAGACACTTTGCTTTATAAGGCTATAAACGCCCGCTAATGCGAGATCACATATCTAGTACTTCTCCCCCCAGCCGCGGTTTTCTCCAAGCACCCCATTTCAACCAACTGAGCCAAATGCCGGCTTGCAGTTGCCGGACTGACCTTGGCCACTTTGCCGTACTGGCTATTACTGATGCCATCGCTGAAATCGCCATCCAGTAACCGGTTTAGTACTTTTACTTGCTCTTTGCTCAGTTGGGTTTGGTCTACCCGTTGCCAGAAGCGGGTTTTTAGCAGCGTTTGTTCGATATCAGCCAGCGCCTGCTTTAGGCTAGCGGCTAGCGTGTCGAGAAACCAAACCAACCAAGCAGTGATATCAGTATCGCCTTTTTGGCTTTGCTCAAGAATGTCGTAATAGCTGCTTCGCCTTTCCAGGATAGCAACCGACATGGCATAAAAGCGGATCGACTGATGTTCGGCCTGCGCCAGCGCCAGATCAGTCAGCAGCCTGGCCAAGCGGCCACTGCCATCTTCCAGTGGATGGAGTGTGATAAACCAGAAATGCGCAATGCCTGCGCGAAGCAGCGGGTCTAACTTGGCATCATCCCGCGAGCGGTTAAACCAGTCGATAAAGCAATTAAGCTCGCTTTCCAATACGTCGCGTGGTGGCGCTTCGAAATGCACTTTAGGGCGATCTATCCGACCGGAGACCACCTGCATCGGCTCGTTACCGCGAAGCTGCCCGCCCTGCACTCTCTGCATTAGTGAGCTGTCGGTCGGAAATAGCCAGGAGTGCCACTGTAATAATCGCTCCTGCGTTAATGGCTGTTGCCAATTACCGATAGCATCGGTCACCATCGCAGCAAGGCCATCCGATTGCGCTGTTGTTGCAACGCTTTGCAGTTCAGCAATACCCAGCTTTCGGGCTAATGATGAACGCACCACGCTATGGTTAAGTCGCTCTCCCTCAATGGCGCTAGAGGTAAGGATATTGGCAAGCATGGTATCCAGTGCAGCCTGCTGGTTATTCTGCACGCCCATTTTGCCCAGCAGCACGCCTTGCAAAAAGTGCAGTTCACGTAACTTAGGCATCAGTGTCGCATGATCATAACGAAAGGCTGGCGATGCATTTTGCTGACGGCCAGGCCAATCGGGTTTTTGCCAGATCCACATAGACAAGGCTCCTACTGATTGAGGTGAATACGTTGCACAATCTACTCACATGGTGAGGCGAATAGCAAGATTAATCACCTCATCAGACGCACTCAGAAATTCTAAGTTTCGTTCGACAGGCTTCACATCCCCATATCAAACCTGGTTTTGGGCGAACCATTACTGAGTAACTCCGATGCCATCGCACTGACTTCGGCCTGCACATAAGCCCAATATTCCGGGTTATCCACCGTACGCTCCTTGATCTGACTTGGGATAAAACGGCTCATCTCCATATTAAAATCAGCACGTACTTCATCATCTTGCTGTAACTTTTTGATCTGCTGCTCGAGCGCGGTTCTAAAGTCGTCTTTATGTTTATGTCTTGCCGCTAATTTTTTTTCAACCAGCTCTTTTGATAGCGCTACGCCTCGTTGTTTGATCCAGACGATATCCCAGATATCTCGCGGTTTAATTCTTCTAGCCCGATAAGCGACGGCAATAAATTTATCTGCCAACGTTTCTTGCAATGACTGCACCGGCACCAAAATCCCTTCGGTGGGTACCACGATATTGTAATGGTTTAACAAGGGCCTTTTTTCAATGTCGAATGACGGAATGGCGCAAACATCAATATGCATTTTTTGCCGGGGCAAGTCCGGACGGTTCGCTTCTTTTACGATACTGATTTTCCAGGAAACCGTATCTCCCTGATTGTCTGCTGCAGGTTTGTTTACCCATACCTCAGTTTCATATTTGTTCTGAATATAGTTTTGAATGTCGGCTTCAAGACCATCGAAATCAGCCGGCTTGAAATTATGGCCACCGTTAAAATCGAGATCCTCTGATAGGCGTGCACTGTTGTAACACATACGCAAAGAAGTCCCGCCAATAAAGGTCAGACTTTGCATCGCACCTTGCTTGATCAAGACCGCCATAATGTCGTGGTGCAGGATCTCTTTCTCAATAACAGGGGTAATAGCGGCATAGTCTGGATTCGCTTGTACAATTTGACGAAGCTGTTGTTTTAACATCCTGATCCTCTCTCTATTCATGCTCCAGCATATGCAGATTGCGCTGACAGTATTTCAGGTCGGTCAGCGCTTGTTGGGTATTGGCGCGATACATTTTAATGTCAGGGTCAAAATACAGATTAGCACCAAGCTGTTCGACAGGCCTTTTGGTGTGGGTGAACTCAATCACGCCGTAAGGGGTGGCAAAGGTGCCGCTTCTACCTTTTGTCACCACGGTAACCCTGTCCATCATCACTTGCGAAATCTCACCAGTATGGCTTAGCTGACTTTCCAGGCTGATATAACTCAGTTCATCGCTGCGCAATTTTTTGATGATTTTATAAATGGCTGTTTCAGGCTCTGGCGGCGTTAGCACACTTTCGTATAACCCTTTAGCTACTCTCCTAAGCTGACCTTTTTTTACCCGGTCGGCCAGAAATTTCGTAAAAGCAGGTGTGTATGGCTCACCTAACATAAAAGCCAGCTCTGCAGCGCTATGAATACCGCCGCCAGCCTTTACCGCGTTAGCAAAAACGAGCAATAATTTATCAGATTTTTGCATAGGTACACACCAAATAACCAAATACGTAATAAAGTGTAGATGAAAACGGAAAATCGTCAATCTAATGGTGCACAAGAACACACCATTCAGGTAAGAAATTGCCAACCTAATAGTTAATATAACTCATACAAGCTTGAGCAACAGTCGGGCGACAATTAGGATGACCGCCAAAGATAGACGACGAACAACAGTTGCTGCCAATCCACACGGAGCTAACTACTCAAGAAGCGGCGGATCTACTGAATTTAGCACGGCACTTTACCTATCAAATCGGCTAATTGCTGGCGCGTTAAGTACGGATTGTGTTGCAGCAATAATTTAATCGGCTTAAGCGTTTTTAAACCAGCAATATTTACAGGGGCATTTACAGAGGCGTTTACAGAGGCATTTCTTACTAAAGCTTGAACCAAATTTTTAGCAATAGCGCTCAGCGCAAGCAACAGAAAAACGGTGGGTAAAGTGGCGGGTAAAACTACAAAAATACCAACAAAATAAAACTCAAACCACTGATTTAAAACAAAAATAAATTCACACTCTACAAATAGATCCAGAATATTGAATGATATCTACCGGTATTAACCTTTATCCACTGGAGCCGCTGGCGAAATTGGCTGAACATTTAAGAAATATCATTTAAAACTAAAAAAATGCATTTTGGGACATCACCATCACATGCCATAAAACCGTGTGATGGTGATGTAGAACTACTTATCTAATTATCATCTGCCATCCAGCTCTTCAGGTGGCAGCAAACTGGCAATGTTACTTTCACCAATGACTACGCCGTATTTACCATCGTTCTCTTGGGTGTACACTGCTCCACCTTCAAAGCGTTTAAACAGTGTTAATCCAGCCAGGTCGTCAATAGACTGATTTGCAGTTTTATTATTCATCAGAGACTTGATACAACCGATTAAACGCCGGCTCTTCAAAATAAGCATAATCGCCCAACTGCAAAGCCTGCTGGCGGCGCGCTTGGGCTGAGGGTTTGCGCTCGGCAATGCTGATCCCGAATACTTCCAGGTGCACCTTTTCCATCAGCTGTTGCACTTGTTGGCGGCTGCATAGCTGTAATAGCTCACCAGCATGAATAAAGCCCTGCGCCCGTAAACGTTGCTCGCTGTTATCTTTGCCTGCTTTACTGGCCTGAAACAGATCGCGAAATTGCGCTTCTAAGGTTATTAAGAATAGGTCTTGCTGTAACATGCTCATTTCAGTCTCCTTTGGTAATTGGCATCCTTGCCGGTTTGTCCCTGCGCATCCAAGCAAATAGCATCCTTGCTAATAGCTTCCTTAAAAAAGCATCCTTGCCAATAGCGTCCAGCTAGCTTGTCCATACACTGTCATGGTTAGTGACATGTCATCCATAAGTCACCATCTTAGGCTGTTTCTTTTTTCACGCCATACTGTGCAGGTACTCAGTGTATGATTTTCAGGCAGATGTTTTTTGGCCTTTGCGCCAACCCCTTTAAGACGTTCGCGCACTGGCTTAGAGTTGGGGCAACACCCAACAAAACGCGAGCTAATCATGAACAACCAGCACATTCGCGCTGAGGATTTACCCCGGCTAACCCGCTTACAAGAGTTGTGTAAAACTCTCAATGCTATAGAGCACTTAGTCAACGCTAAGCACGATAAAGTGGTGTATGCTGGGCGTATTTGGCGCTATGCCGATTTGGTTTATCTGGCTTATGAGTATTATGTGCTGGCTATTCCGTACGGCTTAAAGATTGATAACTTCAGTAAGTGGTTAGCGGCAGAACAAGCTATTTTAAAGCAGTTTAATTTACCCTGGCCGGTTGCCACCTTAAATGCAGCAACGGATAACGCCTAAAACGTATTGATTGCAGGTGTGTATGCTAATCAGACACATTTTACAGGAGTTTAGATGCAAAACCCTCAACCACAGCCCCCACTTTTAACAGATAGCCGTAGCAGCCTAGACGCCAGCGGCTGGCCACTGCGCTGGGAGCTATTAATGCGTTACCGGCTAATTGAAATTGTCGCGCTATGGGAAGGCCGTTTAACCACGAATCATTTATGTAATAGTTTTGGTATCGCACGCCAGCAGGCATCGAAAGATATTAATGCCTATTTGCGCGATATTGCGCCGGGTAACCTGGTGTATGACGGCAAGCTTAAAGGCTATAAACCGGCTGCCAATTTTACCCCCAAAGTCACCAGCGGCCTGGCCGATGAATACCTGCATGCGCTAGCCAGCACCAAAGATTTTGCCCACACCTTTAGCCAGCTCGATTTAGGCTTTGCCCATACCGAAATGCTCACGCCCCCACTGCGCCAGGTAAACCCGGATATTTTGCGGGCATTAGTACAGGCCGCACGCGATGGTAAAAAGATTGATATGGGTTATGTGTCGCTTTAAACCCCAGCCCCAACACAGGCCGCGATTTGTGATTAATGTACGAATCTGTAAAAGCGAAAAGTGTTCTGTCATTGCCCACGTTAGTGATCGTTGCAATGGGTTCACCATAAAGCAAAACGTTGAGCGTAGAGACATTATTAGTCATCGTCATCTCCATCTAACTGATATGCGGGCGACATTGGCTCAGTTTCATCACCAAGACCGTTATTATCAGTACCTTTGCTACTTCGAATGATCGACTTAATGGCAGGAACAGATTTTTTAGGTGCGACAAATAACTCTAAATCGAGTACGCGGGCAATCGCTATCAAACTGGACATTCTTAAATCAACGCCACCAGACTCGATCTTCGAAATATGACTTTGCGGCACACCCGACCGCGCGCTCAACTCTCTTTGGCTAAAACCCTTACTTATTCGCGCTTCTCGAAGGCTTTGTAGTATCTGCTCTGTTACATAGCTCATTTCGATACGCCTTAATATATCACTGAGAAATAATTATATGTATAAACATATCAACCTAACCAAGAGAACACAAGAATGATTAGTTATTACATATCATAAATCGACATTGATATACAAATGTAGATAACACGGCGCACAGCAAGTAAACCCGGCACCCCATTGTTGGTCATTGACTGTGGAATGTAGAGGCAAATAATCGAAACAATACTTTTTATATATCTAAGTCAGCCCTACAATTAATCACCAATATCGGCTATTTATCAAGAAAACCTGTTTCTGCCTCAATATATTCACCGTTATCGGTGATAATAATTGAAATCTCCCAAAGCCCAACTATAATCACCGGATGTGGTGATTAATATATTAAAAAGCGACTCCCGTTATGGCAAAGAAAGTCACGGCGTCAAACATGCCTAACTCAGTATTTATCGAAAATGCCGAAATATTAGGGCGACTGATTAAAGCGAAGCGCACAGAGCTTGGCATTAAATTGGCCGACTGTGCGGCGCTGTGCGGCATTGGCATTAACACCTTATCACGTATTGAAAACGGCAACGCCAATTGCACTTTAGCCGCAGTTTTCTCTGTGTTAAACGGCTTGGGAATTAAGCTAACATCGAAAGAGTTGACGACAGCAGCGAATTCCTCATCAGCTGAAAGAAAGTGGGTTTGATATCAGCTTAGCCTCAGCTATAAAGGGCTATCTGTAAAAAACAGTAGCGCAGACAACTCTAAAACCAACACTGGCCTCTTGGTCTGACCAGTGCTAAGCTAGCGCTTTACTAGCAGCATTTTCGGAAAACTGGAGTGGTTATGGCGGTATCGTTACGTAAAGCGAATTGGTTTTTAAAGCTGTTTGCCTGGCGCTATATACCACTGATTGGCTTTTGCTCGCCCAAAATTATCCGTATGGATGACAAAACCGTTGAAGTGACGATGCCGCATAAATGGCGCACCAAAAACCATCTGGGCAGTATCTATTTTGGTGCCTTAGCCATTGGTGCTGACTTAGCCGGGGCATTTTTAGTATTTACCAAAGCCAAGGCGCGGGGTGTAAATGCTAACTTTGCTTTTAAAGATGTGGAAGGTAAATTTTTAAAACGTCCGGAAGGTCGGGTGCATTTTATTAGCCATGATGGCGATGTGATTGACCAGATGCTGGATGAGTCTATCGCGACCGGCGAGCGGATCAATCGCCCGGTGTCGGTAATGGTAACTTGCCCGGAAAAAAATGGTGACGACGTGATGGCGAGTTTTACCCTTACCTTGTCAATTAAAGCCAAAGCGAAAAAATCTTAACTGACGCGCCAGTTTGCACCGGCAAGCTGGCCACAGTAAACTTAGCCTATTCCTATTTAGCTAAGGTATTCCCCGTGATCGATCACAGCATGCAGCAATTAAGCGGCAACCTGTTTATTATTTCGGCGCCCAGTGGCGCCGGCAAATCGACGCTGATCCAAGCGCTGCTAAAGCGTTACAGCGATATGCGCTTAAGTGTGTCGCATACCACCCGTGCGCCACGAGCAGGCGAGCAGGATGGCGTGCATTATCACTTCACCACTATTCCCGATTTTCAGCAGCGTATCGCCAACGGCGAATTTTTAGAAAGTGCCGAGGTATTCGGTAACTACTATGGCACCTCAGCACAGGCTATTCGCGAATTACTCAGTCAGGGTATCGATGTGTTTCTGGATATCGACTGGCAGGGTGCACAGCAAATCCGCGCCAAGGTGGCCGGCACTATTGGCATCTTTATTTTGCCGCCCAGTCTCGACGCGTTGCTGCAGCGGCTGACCCATCGCGCTACCGATAGCGCCGAAGTCATCGCCAAACGTATGGCGCAGGCGCAAAGTGAAATGTCACATGCCTTCGAATATGACTATCTGATTATTAATGACCAGTTAGAGCAAGCTTACAATGAGCTGGAGCGCATCGTACTGGCGCAGCGTAACCGCTTTAGTAGCCAGGCTCACCGGCAGCAGGCTTTGCTGGAACAACTGTTGGCGAAAGCAGCAAAATAGCGTACACTATGCGGTCTTGTAATACCTGTATTAACACTGAATTATCCCGGAGTGCTGAATGGCTCGCGTAACCGTTGAAGATGCTGTAGATAAAATTGGTAACCGTTTTGACTTAATTCTGGTTGCAGCACGCCGTGCTCGTCAGCTGTCAGTGGAAGGCAAAGAACCCATGGTTGACCGTGAAAACGACAAACCAACTGTGGTTGCACTGCGCGAAATTGAAAAAGGCTTTATTACTCAGAGCATCCTGGACCAACAGGAGCGCCGCGATCAGTTACAGCAAGAAGCCTCTGAAATGGCTGCCGTTGCTGCCATTATCGGCTCAGATCAGTAAAAAAAAGCCTGCCAAATTGCTGCCAACGGCCTTTCTGCCGTTGGCATTCGCCAAATTTACACGTATATTCTAAGCTTAAACAGCATATTATCTTTCAACTATGCTGTGTTCGTTTGGAGATCCCGTGTATCTGTTTGAAGGTCTGAAAAATCAGATAAGTGCGTATCTGCCCCCGGAGCAGGTTAATCTGGTACAACAGGCCTATGTGGTTGCCAGAGATGCACATGCACCGCAGTTTCGCTCTAGCGGTGAGCCCTACATTACCCACCCGGTAGCGGTCACCAGTATTCTGGCCGAGATGAAACTCGACCACGAAACACTGATGGCCGCCCTGCTACATGATGTGATTGAAGACACCCCGGTTACCAAAGAAGATCTTACCCGCTTATTCGGTGCCACCGTAGCCGAGCTGGTACAGGGTGTTAGCAAACTCGATAAAGTAAAATTTAAAGATATCAAAGAGTTTGAAACTACCAACCTGCAAAAAATGTTTATGGCGATGACCCAGGATATCCGGGTTATTCTGATTAAACTGGCCGATCGCACCCACAATATGCGCACCCTAGGGGCGTTAAAACCAGAAAAACGTCGCCGTATTGCCAAAGAAACCTTAGAACTGTACGCGCCGATCGCCAACCGCCTGGGTATTCATAATATCAAAAATGAGCTGGAAGACTGGGGTTTTCAGGCGCTGTATCCTATGCGTTACCGTGCTCTTAGCTCAGCGGTTAAACAGGCGCGCGGTAACCGCCGTGAGCTGCTGGAAAAAGTGCAGCAGGATATCCGCAACCGCATTCAACAAACGGGTATTCCGGCTGAGGTCAGTGGCCGCGAAAAACATCTGTACAGCATCTACCGCAAAATGAAAAACAAAGAGCTGATGTTCAATGATGTGATGGACATCTATGCGTTTCGGGTCGTGGTCGACAGTATTGATAACTGCTACCGCACCCTGGGCGTGATGCATAACCTGTTTAAGCCGATTGAAAGCCGCTTTAAAGACTATATCGCTATTCCAAAGCAAAACGGCTATCAGTCGCTGCATACCTCACTGATTGGCCCGCACGGTATTCCGGTTGAAATTCAGATGCGCACCCGCGAAATGGACGAAATGGCCGACAAAGGCATCGCCGCGCACTGGATGTACAAGGTTAACGGCGAAGTGCGTGAGTCTACCGCCCAAATCCGCGCCCAGCGCTGGATGCAAAGCTTGCTGGAATTACAGCAAAGCGCCGGTAACAGCCAGGAATTTGTCGAAAATGTGAAATCCGAGCTGTATCCGGACGAACTTTATGTCTTCACGCCAAAAGGCCGCATTGTCGAGCTGCCCATTGGCGCCACCGCAGTCGATTTTGCTTATGCGGTACATACCGATATCGGTAATAAATGTGTTGGCGCTAAGGTCGATCGCCGGCCCTACTCGCTAAGCAAACCACTGGAAACCGGGCAAACGGTGGAGATTATTACCAGCCCCGGCGGTAAGCCGAATGCCAACTGGTTAAACTATGTGGTCACCAGCCGCGCTATTTTAGGTATCCGCAATTACCTTAAAAAACAACAGCAAAACGAAGCTGTTAGCCTGGGTAAACGCTTACTGACGTCCGCTTTGGGTACAGTGAAACTGGAAGAGATTAGCCTGGAGCGGATTGAACAGGTCCTGACCAACTTACAACAACCGACGCTGGATGCACTGTATAGCGAAATCGGCCTCGGTAATCAGTTACCCATTGCCATTGCCCGCCGCTTATTGGGTGAGTTTGATAGCGATGAGCCGCAAAGTAAGGCGCCGGCTATCCCCAAAGGCAATACCTTTATCGTCGGCTCCGAAGGTATGTTGGTCACCTTTGCCAAGTGTTGCCGGCCGATACCCGGCGATCCTATCGTCGCCAATGCCACACCGGGCAAAGGTCTTAACGTGCACCGCGCTGAGTGTCGTAATATCAAAGGCTGGGAACGTGAACCGGCAAGGTTCTTCCCGGTACGTTGGGATAATACGACGGAGAAACAGTTCCTGTGTGATATCCGGGTGTTTATTCTGAATAAACAAGGCGTGCTGGCAAAACTGACCACGATGATCGCCACTCAGGACTCGAATATTCAGGATTTATCGACAGAAGATCGCGATACCGGCGAATATGTGATAAAAATCACCCTCTCGGTGAAAGATCGGGTACATCTGGCCAATGTGATGCGCAAAATCCGCGTTATGCCCGATGTGCAAAAAGTTTACAGAAGGAAATAAGCGTTCATGTCAAAAGTGATTATCCGTACTGATGCCGCGCCAGCAGCCATTGGTACCTACAGCCAGGCGGTAAAAATTGGCACTACCGTGTATTTATCCGGCCAGATCCCATTAGTGCCAGCTACGATGCAAATGGTGTCAGAAGATTTTGCCGAACAAACCCACCAGGTGTTTAAAAACTTAAGCGCGGTGTGTGAAGCGGCCGGCGGCACTCTGAATAATATGGTGAAGGTAAATATCTTTTTAACTGACTTAAGCCAGTTCGCCACGGTGAATCAGATTATGAGCCAGTACTACCAGGAGCCATATCCGGCACGGGCTGCGGTACAAGTCAGTGCCCTACCCCGCGGTGCGCAAATTGAAATCGACGGCGTGATGGAAGTGCCGTCAACCTACTAACGTTTAGCTACTTAGGCCCGGTTTTGAGCCAGACCCGTCTTGATAATATCGCCATTTCAGCCATTAAGGGCGTCGGCAGCAAAGTTGCTGAACGCCTGGCGAAACTGGCGATTTTTAGCATTCAGGACATCTTATTTCACCTGCCGCTGCGTTACGAAGATCGCACCCGCCTGTACCCTATTGCCGACTTAATGCCGCTGTTGCACGCCACCGTGCAGGGCGAAGTACAAAGTAGCGAGGTGCATTTTGGTAAAAGACGCAGCTGGCTGGTTACCGTCAAGGATGGCAGCGGCAGCATTACGCTGCGGTTTTTTCATTTTTCGGCGGCGCAAAAAAATGCCGTGGTAAAAGGCAGCCGCTTACGTTGCTTTGGCGAGGTCAAGCGCGGCCCGCGCGGTTTGGAAATGCTGCATCCGGAATACAAAGTATTACAGGATGAGGCCTTGGAGCTGCAAGTCGCCGAAACCCTGACGCCAATTTACCCGACCACCGAAGGCTTAAAACAAGCCACCTGGCGTAATCTCACCGATGCCGCCCTGACTTACCTGAAGCAATATGCACCAACTGAATATTTACCGGCCGAGCTGATGCGCCAGCCCTGGTCGCTGGCCGAGGCTCTGCATTATATTCACCGCCCGCCGCCGGATGCGCAGCTTACGCTGTTAGAAGCAGGCAAGCACCCGGCGCAGCAACGGCTGATTTTAGAAGAGCTGATTGCGCAGCAGCTGAGTATGTATCAGCTGCGTAGTCAGGGCCAGCAACAGCAGGCAGTGGCATTGCCAGCACCGGCAAAACTACTCAATGACTTTTTAGGCCAGCTGCCGTTTCAGCCTACCGGCGCCCAACAGCGGGTGGTCGCGGAAATTCAGGGCGATCTCGCCAAGCCTCTGCCAATGCTGCGCTTAGTGCAGGGCGATGTCGGTTCCGGTAAGACGCTGGTTGCGGCACTGGCGGCGTTAACCGCTATCGGTAATGGCTATCAGGTAGCGTTAATGGCACCCACCGAGCTTCTGGCCGAACAGCATGCACTCAATTTTCAGCGCTGGTTTGCGCCGCTCGGTATTCAGTTAGCCTGGTTGGGCGGTAAAAGTAAAGGCAAGGCGCGTGAGCAGAGTCTGGCTGCGATCGGCGATGGCAACGCCCAAATGGTGGTGGGTACCCATGCGCTGTTTCAGCAACAGGTTGAATTTAAACAACTGGCGCTGGTGATTATCGATGAACAGCACCGCTTTGGCGTACATCAGCGCCTGGCACTGCGGGAAAAAGGCGGCATTGCCGGCCATTATCCGCATCAGCTGGTGATGACGGCAACGCCAATTCCTCGCACCCTGGCAATGACTGCCTATGCCGATCTGGATACCTCGGTGATTGATGAATTACCGCCGGGTCGTACGCCGGTGACCACCGTCGCCATTCCGGATAGCCGCCGCGATGAAGTGATTGCGCGGGTCAAGCAGGTGGTTACCGAACAACAACGCCAAGCGTACTGGGTTTGCACCTTAATTGAAGAGTCAGAAGCGCTACAATGCCAGGCCGCGGAGGATACCGCGACCTTGCTACAGCAAGCGCTGCCAGAGCTAAAAATTGGCCTGGTGCATGGCCGCTTAAAAAGCGCTGAAAAACAACAGATTATGCAAAGCTTTAGCAGTGGTGAACTGGATTTATTGGTCGCCACTACCGTCATTGAAGTGGGCGTCGATGTGCCCAACGCCAGCCTGATGATTATCGAAAACCCGGAGCGGCTGGGCCTGGCGCAGCTGCATCAGCTGCGCGGCCGGGTTGGCCGGGGTAGCGCCGTATCGCATTGTGTGCTGTTATATCATGCACCGCTGTCGCGCACGGCCCAGGCACGGTTATCAGTACTACGCGAGAGTAACGACGGCTTTGTGATTGCACAGCGCGATTTGGAAATTCGCGGTCCCGGTGAGCTATTGGGCACCCGGCAAACCGGTTTAATGCAGTTTAAAATTGCTGACTTAACCCGTGACAGCGAGTTACTGCCACAAGCACGACAACTCGCAGCGATAATGTGGCAACAACACCGGCCGGCCAGCCTGCAACTAATCAAACGCTGGCTCGCCAACAAAGAAATTTACGGCCACGCCTAACCTTCGGTATCTGACCCCGAACCTTGACCCCGAACCTTGACGGCCACGCCTAACCTTCGGTAACCTTCGGTATCTGACCCCGAACCTTGTCCGGCCAAGGAGATCTCCATGCAACAACTTACCCCCTATCAAATCCGCCAGCTGTGTCGCAGCGGTGAGTTTGCCAGCAATACCTCGGGCCTGGCGCCGGGTTTTGTGCAGGCCAATATGGCGATTATCCCTGCCGCCTATGCAGCCGACTTCCTGCAGTTTTGTCACTTTAACCCCAAGCCCTGCCCGCTGCTGGGTATGGCGGCTCGTCCCGGTGCTGTTGCGCTGCCGGCACTGGCACAAGATTTAGATATTCGCACCGACTTACCGCGTTACCGCATTTTTCGCCATGGCGAACTGGTGGATGAAGTGACTGATCTGACTACCGTCTGGCGCGATGATCTGGTGACCTTTTTAATCGGCTGTTCTTTTTCATTTGAAGAAGCATTACTGGCTGATGGCCTGGAAATTCGCAATATAACCGAACAGGTCAATGTACCGATGTATCGCACTAACCTGGCCTGTCAGAGTGCCGGGGTGTTTAGCGGCAGTATGGTGGTCAGTATGCGACCAATGAAACCAGCCGATGCCATCCGCGCCATTCAGATTTGCTCGCGCTTCCCGCAAGTACATGGCGCGCCGGTGCATTTTGGCGATCCGGCGGCTATCGGTATTCGGGATATCAATCAGCCTGATTATGGCGATGCGGTAACGATTAAACCCGGTGAAGTGCCAGTATTCTGGGCCTGTGGTGTCACACCGCAGGTAGCGATTGCTAATGCCAAACTGGATTTTTGTATTAGCCATGCACCGGGGCATATGCTGGTTACCGACTTAAGCAACAGTAAACTGGCAGTGCTCTAGCAAGTCACGCCAAGTCGAAACGCGGCAACTTGTGACACCACTACTTAAGCGCTAAAATGACCTAAATAGAGACTGCATTAAGGACCTAATCAATGACCTCTAGAATTTTAGCTGATGTAGCAGCAAGCATTACTGAATTAAAAGCCAACCCGATGAAAGTTGCGACAAGTGCATATGGTGCACCTGTCGCGGTTCTTAATCGAAACGAGCCTGCGTTTTACTGTGTGCCCGCTAAAGCATACGAAGACATAATGGATCGTCTCGAGGATCTCGAACTGCTTGCAATTGCAAGAGAACGGGAATCAGAAGAAAGCATCCCGGTTAATATCGATGACCTATAAACTTGATTTTAAAAAAAGCGCCTGGCAAAGTTCGGGGTCAGAGCCGCTAGGTCACCATAAATCAGGCGCGCAGCGTTCTGCAGGCGATTTGGCCGCGACCGCTGTTTTTAGCCTGATACAGCGCCTTGTCGGCCAGTAACAGCAAATCATCGTTCGCGCCCTGCCCGGTCACAGCGATACCAATGCTGATACCGTGTTTGTCACCAAAAGGGCTGGCCTGATAACTTTGCTGAATGCGGCTGGCCACGTCTTGCGCTTCCAGACGCTGACAGCCGGGCAACACCAGTAAAAATTCATCACCACCTAAACGCGCGGCAAAATCATAATCGCGGGTATGTTGCTGTAAAATCGCGCCCAAGGCTTGCAAGGCTTCATCGCCCGCCTGATGCCCAAAGTTATCATTCAGTTGTTTAAAATTATCGAAGTCCAGCGCAATCACCGCTACCTGCTTTTGATCGGTGTCGACTTCGGTGCAGCGCTGCCAGAAATCCGCAAAACCACGCCGGTTTAATAAGCCGGTTAAGGGGTCACGTTCGGCCAGGGCTTTTAACGAATCACGGTCCTGATAGGCAAGTTGTAAACGCTGGCGGGTAAACTGAAGCCGCTGCTGCAATTTAAATAAACGCTGCCATTGTGCCAAGGTCCAGGATACGGCTTCGGCAATCAGCTGCAGTTGTTCATGCTGCTCTGCACTAAGGTATTGCTCACGAGTACTGGCACCACACACAGTACCAATGATTTTCTCCTGATGCTGCACCGGCACCGCAAAAAAGGTATTCATGCCCAGGGCCGCCCCAGCGCTTAGCGGATAGTGCTGTTTAATCTCGTTGTCTTGCCAGTGCTCGTCATTAAACAGCAGCCGGCACATCGAGTCTTGCCAGTCGATTTCACTGCCCTCGACAACGCCAATTTCACCATCACCCACTACTACGGCCACTTGTTGGCGCGCCAAAATAGGGTCGATATAGGTGACAAAAGCGGTTTCCAGCCCGGTAATTTTACATACCAGTTGCATTAGCGGCAGTAACGCCTGCTTTAAATCTTTTATTCTGCTATCAAACCGCGCATTGCTCATACTGCCTCTAAGCTCCTGCTGTAGCGTCTGCCTATTAAAGCACAACTTGTTACTTACTGTTCAGATATTTTCAACAAAGACAAAGTTCATGGAATACTTTATTCCGCTATGAAATGCATAAAGAATTTTTTATTAGAACAGCGCTACCAACCTCTGGACAAGGCGGGGCCAGTCGCGCAAACTAGACCAGGCTCTGACCCCGAAGCGGACTTCGGGGTCAGAGCCACTAAGTCAAGCCAGCTACGACCGGAGAGCCCAATGTCACAACCTCGCCCTGCCTTATTACTCAACTGTGATCTCGGTGAAAGCTTCGGTAGCTGGACTATGGGGTTAGATGAGCAGGCCATGCCCCATATCGACCTGGCTAATATTGCTTGCGGTTTTCACGGCGGCGATCCTGATGTGATGGCGCGCACCCTTAAGCTGGCCAAACAACATCATGTTACCATCGGCGCCCATCCGTCTTACCCAGACTTACAGGGTTTTGGCCGGCGCAGTATGCAATGCTCCGCCAGCGAAATCATTAATCTTATTCACTATCAGGTAGCAGCGCTGGATGGCATGGCGCAAAACCAGGGCCTGACACTAAGCTACATTAAACCGCACGGCGCCCTGTATAACGATATGATGGCCAAAGCTGAGGTTTGGCAAGCGGTACTGCAAGCGGTTGCCAGTTACCATAAACCCTTGAAGCTGATGATTTTAGCCACCGCCAATGCCGCCGATTATCAGCAACAAGCGGCCGCGGCCGGGGTTAGCTTATTACTGGAAGCCTTTGCTGACCGCCGCTATACCGACGCCGGCAAACTGACACCACGCAGCCAACCCGGCGCGGTGCTGCATGGTGCCGAGGTGCTGACGCAGGTACGACAACTGCTGGAGCAGGGCACTGTTACCACCGACAGCTGTAAGGCGCTGCCACTGACTGCCGACACCCTCTGCGTGCATGGCGACAATATCGCAGCCATCACCCAGCTGACCGAAATCCGGGAGTTACTGCGCCAATGGCCATAACACAACCACAACTACGGCTGGAGCTGGCCGGCGAAAACGCTTTTATCCTGTATCTGGAGCCGCAACAAATCAGCCCGGCTACGGCCGCTGCCGTACAGTATTACTGTTCGCTGCTAACACCCCTGTTGGGGCAGCACCTCACTGAACTGCTGCCATCTTACGCCTCAATATTAGTGCAATTTAATCCGCTTACCCACAGCCACCTTAGCTTGCTACCCTTGCTAAACCAGGTGTTACAGGCGAAAGCCGCTGGTGCTGGCCAATTGGCGCAGCAAAGCAGCAAAATTGTCGAACTGCCGGTTTGGTACAGTGCGCAAAGCGGCGCGGATTTGCTTAGCGTCGCCAAGGCAAAAAACCTCACCCCCGATGAGGTAATACAACTGCACAGCAGCCAAAGCTACCAGGTATATGCCATTGGTTTTGCGCCGGGTTTTGCCTACTTAGGTGAACTGCCGGCCGAACTGGCCATGCCGCGCCTTAGCAGCCCGCGGCCAAAAGTACCGGCCGGTGCCGTCGCCATAGCCGATCGGCAAACTGCGGTTTATCCTGCAGCCTCACCGGGTGGCTGGCATTTATTAGGCTTGTGTCCGATCCGGATGTTTAACCCGCAGCAACAACCGGCGATGCCGGTCGCGGTCGGCGATCAGGTGCGCTTTATCCCGGTTAGTGAGCGGGAGTTTCAGCTCCTCGGAGGCGCCTTATGACTCAGCCAAACCACAGCGCCTGCCTGAAAATCATTAGTCCCGGCACCTTAAGCCTGTTACAGGATGCCGGCCGCTTTGGCATGACGGCCCTGGGCCTGACCCAGGGCGGCCCCTTGGATGGCCATAGTTTTGCCTGGGCTAATGCCTTAGTCGGTAACCCACTACACAGCACTGTTATTGAACATAGCATTGGTGGTTTAATCGTGCAGGCAACTGCCGGCTGTACCGTCGCCGTTACCGGTGCCGTGCTGCCACTGCTGCTAAATGGTAAAGCCGTCGCCTGCTGGCAAGCCATTAGCTTAAAAGCCGGCGATGAACTGGAACTGGGTTATATGACGCAGGGCTTGCGCGCTTATCTGGCCGTTAGCGGCGGTTTTGCAGTAGCGTTGCAATTTGGTAGCTGCGCCACCGTAATGCGGGAAGGCGTAGGCGGCCTGCATCAGGATGGCAGCAAACTGGCAGCTGGCGATCAGATCCCACTGGCCGGGCAAGCCACACTGCCGGCGCTAACCACACCGAGTTCACAAATACAACAATTTAGCCTGCCGCCACTTGCCAGCGTAGCAGCGCTTACCGGGGCAGAGCAAAAGCAAGCCAGCGCCAGCACAGTGCTAAGCCTGCGCTTACTGGAAGGCTATCAGCACCATGTATTTAGCGCCGTTGAGCGCGCCCGTTTTTATCTTAACCCGTATCAGGTTAGCAGCCATTGTGATCGGATGGGCTATAAACTCAGTGGCAGTGCTATTAGTTGTAGTAGTCGCGCTTTATTGTCTGAGGGTATTAGTCTGGGTGCAGTACAAATTCCACCCGATGGCCAACCGATAGTGCTGCTCAATGATCGCCAAACCCTTGGTGGTTATCCGAAAATAGGCACTGTGCTAAGTCTGGACTGCTGGCGACTGGCACAAACCCCGCCCGGCAGCCTGGTGCAATTTAGCCAGCTGGATAGTTATCAGGTGCACAATACCCTGGCTCTCTATCGGGCCAGGTTTGCGCCTGCAACCAAAGCATTCCACCCGCAGCATGCCGCTACGCAGGAACCGTTATGACGCTATCCCAACCTACCGCACCCGCCAGTAAAGTGGCAGACTTTTTCGCCATCAGCCGGCAAATTGAGCTGCTGCTTACCGCCCGTAATCTGCGCGGTATGCAGCAGGTACAGCAACAGCTGCGCCCCGGCTATATCCTGCGCGCGGCGCGGCTGTTTAACCTGCCGGCCGGCAGTACCCTGTTAATCGGCACCGGCTTTCCGGTACTGGATACCTTTGAAACCGACGGCCCGGTGGGTGCCATTGCGCTGTACCAGGCAGCCCAGGCACTTAATTTAAAACCTTATCTGGTATGCGGCAAACCGCTGTTCTCGTTATTAGCGCAGCATTATCAATGTGCCGAGCTACCGGTAAATCAACTGCAGGGGCGGGTGGCGCAGGCCAGGCAACTACTGCAGCAACTCAAGCCGGCACTGGTGTTATCAATTGAACGGCCGGGGCTGAGTGCGGCCGGTATTTATGTGAATATGCGCGGTGAAGATATCTCGGCGCGCTGCGCCAGCTTTGATGAGCTGCTGAATCAGGCGCCCTGCCCCACGCTGGCTATTGGCGATGGCGGTAACGAAATTGGCATGGGCAATGTGCAAGCGGCACTGGCCGGCTTAAATATTACCCCCAGCATTACCGAATGCGACGAATTAGTGGTGGCCGATGTGTCAAACTGGGCGGCCTGGGGTATTATTGCCATGTTAGGTGTATTACGGGGTCAGGACTTGCTTACCAACGCCGATCTGGCCGGCCTGTTACAGTTTTTAATCGCCCATGGCTGTATCGACGGCGTAACCCGCCAGGCCACCCTAACCGAAGACGGCCTGCCGATGAGCGCAGGCGAGCAGCTGATTGAGCGGCTACGGGCACTTACTGCGCCCTATCTGTAACCTAAAATGAGAGCCTTATGAGCACAGTATATTTAAATGGCAAGTTTATGCCGGCCAGCGAAGCGCGGATTTCACCAATGGATCGTGGCTTTTTATTTGGTGACGGTATCTATGAGGTGATCCCAACCTATCACGGCCGTTATGTTGGCTTTGCACCACATATCGCACGGATGCACGAAGGCTTAGCCGCGCTTAATATTCAACATGGTATGACCGAGCAGCACTGGCGCGAGCTTTGCGATCAGCTGCTCGAGCTAAACCGGCCAGTGCTGGGTGAGAATCTGGGCGTCTATATTCAGGTAAGCCGCGGTGCCGACACCAAACGTAATCACGCCTTTCCAACTGGTATTAGCCCAACCATTTTTGCTTACACCTTTGCCATCGCCGCCGAGCCGGTGCCGGATAAAACCAAGGTCAGCACCTATAGTGTGGTTACCGCCAACGACTTACGCTGGCAGCGCTGCCATATTAAATCCACCTCCTTGCTGGGTAATGTGCTGCACTATCAATACGGCGTGGAACAGGGCGCGCAGGAAACCCTGCTATTTGACCGCGACGGCAACTTAACCGAAGGCGCGGCAGTCAATGTGTTTGTGATTAAAAACGGCGAAATTGCCACCCCGCCACTTAGCAATAAACTCTTACCCGGCGTAACCCGCTTATTATTGCTAAAGATTTTACGCCAACATTCCAACCTTAACGTGGTCGAGCGCGATATTAGCTTCGACGAAGTGCTTAGCGCAGATGAAATCTGGCTAACCAGTTCCAGTAAAGAAATTGCGCCGGTGCTTAGTGTTAATGGCCAGCCGGTGGGCAATGGGCAGGTAGGCGATATCTGGCTGGCGGCGCAGCAGCTATTTAGCCAGTATAAGTATCAGTCTTAATCACGAAACAAATAGTACTTTATGGCTATACTTATTAGTGACAATGATCGTGGCTGCAGCAGGAAAAATCTGCGCTACAGCAATAAATTAGTAAAAAACGTTAAAAGCCTTGAAAATTTGCTTGCGCTTTAACAAAAAGCATCCAGAATGGATATTAGCCTTCGCGGCTATTCAAACTCAGGAGATGTTAAAATGAAACGTACACAACAGGGTTTTACCCTTATTGAATTAATGATTGTAGTTGCGATTATCGGTATTTTGGCGGCGGTTGCTATCCCTGCCTACAGAGAATATGTTGCGACTGCCTACGGTGGTCAAGCTATGAAAGGTGTTGCCGGATATGTGTCAAAAGCGCAAGCCTGCATTCAAACTGGTATTGCGTGTGACTCATTAAATACCGAAATTGGTGCTGATGGTAAAATTGCTTCAACACCTGCTACTATATTGCAAAATACCTCAGCTTCATTAGCTTACACTACTACAGGTTGCGTTATTACTGCAGCAATCACCGCTGACGGAGGCTTGAGTTACAGTATTGTAGCAGCAGCTGGTGGAGCTGCTACGGAAGCACAGTGCCGTAAAGGCGCAGGGTTGTAATCTCCCTAAGCATATAATTCAACCTGAACGTGTAAGTTCAAGTAGTAAACAAACCAGCCTAGCGCTGGTTTGTTCTCTTATTAAAAAGCAATGCTCTACTCTAAAACCTTCGATGGCAGATCTCAAACCTTCGGGGTCACCCATTAGCCTCTCGGTGTCAATAGCGTAACCAAACCCGCGCGCACGCCAGTGCGCGTATCTTTTATTCCTCGTAAACCAAAACTAACCTTCGAACCTTCGGGGTCAGATACCGAACCACAAGCCCGCCTAGTGCGGGTTTGTTTTTTGGCGCGTTAAATCAACCTTCGGGGTCAGATACCGAACGAAACCTTCGGGGTCAGATACCGAACAACAACCTTCGGGGTCAGATACCGAACCACAAACCCGCCTCGTGCGGGTTTGTTTTTTCGGCGCGTTAAATTGGCTACCCCTACCGCTAATGCGGTGTGTTAATAACTATCAGGCATAGTATAAGCAAGCGCAGTGACTGAGACCAACCTTCGGGGTCAGATACCGAATAACAAGCCCGCCTCGGAACCTTCGGGGTCAGATACCGAACCTTCGGGGTCAGATACCGAATAACAAGCCCGCCTCGTGCGGGTTTGTTTTTAGTGAGTGGGCTGGTCGTAACGCTCGCGTAGCTGGCCAACAGGCTGGAACCTTCGGGGTCAGATACCGAACAACCTTCGGGGTCAGAACCTTCGGGGTCAGATACCGAACAATAAGCCCGCCTCATGCGCAACCTTAGATACCGAATAACTAACCTTCGGGGTCAGATACCGAACAACAAGCCCGCCTCGGAACCTTCGGGGTCACCCATTAGCCTCTCGGTGTCAATAGCGTAACCAAACCCGCGCGCACGCCAGTGCGCGTATCTTTTCATCCTTACAAACCTATAACTGTCGCAGTTTAGTTCTCGTTGCTGGTTGCGATAGTTCGTAACCTTCGGGGTCAGATACCGAACTAACCTTCGGGGTCAGATACCGAAGCAACCTTCGGGGTCAGAACCTTCGGGGTCAGATACCGAACAATAAGCCCGCCTCATGCGGGTTTGTTTTTCTCAACCTTCGGGGTCACCCATTAGCCTCTCGGTGTCAATAGCGCAACCTTCGGGGTCAGATACCGGGAACCTTCGGTAACCTTCGGGGTCAGATACCGAACCACAAGCCCGCATCGTGCGGGTTTGTTTTTGCGTAGTTTTACGGGATGCACTTTGCTTAAATTACTTTCTGTATGTACACTAAATGTATGAACATCACCTATGATCCACAAAAAGATCTGAGGAATCAGACTGAACGCGGGATTTCACTGTCCGCGGCGGCAAACCTGGACTGGGATTCCTGGTTAGGTGCTGAAGACGTGCGTCGAGATTATGGTGAAGTGCGTTATCGTGGCTATGCCATTATGCCGGCTGAAAACAGGCTGTACTGTGTGGTGCATACTCATCGGGAAGATGCCATCCGCATTATCAGCTTACGTAAAGCGAATAGCAGAGAGGTCGCATTATATGAAGCAACAAAACAGACAACTTAATCGGCCAACGCCGGAAGAGGATCAGCAAATTAACGAAATGATAGCTGCTGATACAGATGATTTTGAAGCAACAGCCGATGACTTTGCGCAGTTTCAGCCACTGGCCAAAATGGGCCGCCCTAAAGCTGCGGTTAAAAAAGAAAGCGTAACGATTCGTTTGTCGCCTGAGGTTGTCGGCTATTTCCGTGCCAGTGGTAAAGGTTGGCAGACTCGGCTTGAACAGGCGCTAAAAGATTATATGCAATCACATCCCTGACCTTCGGGATTGACCTTCGGGGTCAGATACCGAACAACAAGCCCGCCTCGTGGAGAAACCTCACCTTCGGGGTCAGATACCGAACAACAAGCCCGCCTCGTGCGGGTTTGTTTTTTAAGAACCTTCGGGGTCACCCACTAGCCTCTCAGTGTCAATACCATAACCAAACCCGCGCGCACGCAAGTGCGCATATCTTTTCGCCCTGCAAGCCGAAAACCTTCGCACTTTGGTTCTCGCTGCTGGTTGCGATATATCGCACCAGTCCCCCATCAGGATCAAGGCTCTAAACTCACAAAGCGCGCTTGAAAGGCAACGCATTGGTGTGTATATTTACTACACACTAGCAAGTGAGGATATTGCTATGGTAAGCGACAGCCAGATAAGTAGCCACAAAAAGCGCACCAACCTATCTATTGATAGTCAATTATTGTTCGAAGCAAAGCTACTGAGCATTAATGTTTCGCAAGCTGCAGAAGCCGGGCTTGCACAAGCAGTTAAACTGCAAAAACAGCAGCGCTGGCTTAAAGATAATAGCCAAGCTATTGAAAGCTCAAATGATTTTGTTACTCATCACGGCTTGCCGCTTGCAAAGTACCGGCATTTCTAATGGCCCGCTTCGATGTCTATCTAACCAGTAGTAGCGGTTACTTACTGGATGTGCAAACAGATTTACTGGCTGGTCTGAACACCCGTGTAGTTGTGCCACTACTGCCTCTGGACAATGCACCTAAAGCGGCCAAACGCTTAAATCCTATTTTTGACATTAACAATCAAGCGTTTCTGATGGCAACGCAGTTTATGGCAGCCGTACCAGAGGCCGAATTGAAGCAGAAAGTTGGCAGTCTGATTGACCATCAACAAGAAGTATCTGAAGCGCTGGATATGCTGTTTGTTGGTTTTTAACCTTTTAAAGCTTCCGAAGGTTGGGTCCACCATTAGCCTCTCGGCGTCTATAGCAAACCTTCGGAGGCAAATACCGAACAATAAGCCAGGCAGTAAAATAGCGGGTTTAATCTTAGACACCGCTTGACAGCAAGTGGAAGTAAAAACGATTAAACAAAAAGAATTCAATGTTATGCGGCTTTGCTTTTTCCTAAGGAAGGGATCACTATCGCAAAATCGTCTCCGGTATAGCAAGCATACCGGAGACAGAGCCTAATACTTCTATACGTTACAGTGGATTACGGCGACGACGCAGCAATAGCAAACCAGAAGACAGCAGTAATAAGGTGAACGGAGCTGAAACTGGGCCAACTGGCGTACCATTAATAGTTACCGCATCAATCGCCAGGCCAGACTGGAAATTGTTGTCAGACCAGTTTACCACACCAAACTCCAGAAAGTAGCTGCCAGTATTGGCAATACTAAAGCTGGTATTTACCCAACCGGTATAGCCACAGCCAGCATTAAAACGGGTACCCGAAGAACTGCCTAATGGTGACCACACAGGTGCACCAGAAATAATTGGAACTGTTAATGGGTCAAGAGTGACACTGGGTGCAGGCATACTAAAGCCTGGTACTACAGAACCATTTGGTGTGGTTCGGGCCGTAAATAACAGCGCAACCTGATTGGCACTGCTATCCAATAAACGCGCCCAGGCGCAGTCACCATAGCCGGAACAGTCTGAAGTGATATAGTTAAAAGAGAAGCTTAGTACATCATCGACGCCGGCATTAAATAAGCCAAAGCGTAATACTGAGCCATTTTGCGGGCTACCAGATCCACCGACACCCGCCAAACTTAAGCCTACAACCCCACCAGAGCTAGAAACCCAGGCATAGTTACTACCACCGTTTGGTGCCAGAGTGACTACGCCGTCAGCGCTACTGGCGCCACAGCTACCCTGACAAGACCAGCTGGCTGGAATACCGATATCAAATACCGGTGCTGCTTGTACCGCACCTTACGCGGTCAGTAACAGCGAAGCTGCTACTGTAAATTGTGCTATTTTTGATTTCATTTTTAGGTGTCAGCTTATTTAACGAAATCTACAACAATATTGGCACCTTACAAATTAAGTAATTGATAATAATCAATAATTTTAATTGGCATGCTTCTGGCATTGTATTGAAGACATCACCTAACTCCCATTTAAAAGGACTTTATATGAACTTAAAAACGCTTTGCCTCGGTGCCTGCCTTACTATTTTTACTGCTTTACCTGCTTCAGCCGCTATTGTTAGTGGTTTCGACAGTGCCACTTTAGCCCGCAATGACGATGGCTCAACCGGTTTGGTAGATCTTGGTTTTACTGCAAATTTTTTCGGCGTTAACTTTACCCAGCTGTATGTCAATAATAACGGTAACGTGACTTTTGACAGTGCACTCAGCACCTTTACTCCTTTTAACCTGACTGCGACCAACCGGCAAATTATTGCGCCCTTTTTTGCTGACGTTGATACCCGCAATAGCGGTAACCCTGTGACTTATGGTCAGGGTTTATGGGATGGCCGTAACGCCTTTGGCGTAAACTGGATTGATGTCGACTATTACTCCAGCTCGGCTGCACATACCAATAAAAATAGCTTTCAGCTAATCCTGGTTGATCGCTCTGATATTGGTGCAGGTGATTTTGATATTATTTTTAACTACGACAAAATTCAGTGGGAAACCGGTACTGCCAGTGGTGGCAATGCGGATGGCTTGGGCGGCAACTCTGCGCGGGCTGGCTTCTCTAATGGTACCGGTCTGGCCGGCACTTTTTTTGAGCTAACCGGTTCAGCCATTAACGGCGCCTTTTTAGATGGCGGCCCTAATGCACTGATTAGCAACCGCCTGAATAGCAATCTTGATGGTCGTTATATCTTTAATGCCCGTAATGGCAGTATTGATCCGACACCTAATCCGGTACCGGCTCCAGCCAGCCTGGCCTTACTTGCTGCGGGCTTGTTGTTATTGCGGCGCCAATCAGGTCGTTAGTCTCAGGCTTGTTAATACGGCTGAAATCATGCAAACCGATGCAGTGTTAGTAAAATGCTGCATCGGTTCTTCATTTTTTGCCGCCAGGTAAATAAATCAATTACCGCCTTTTCCTGCACAAATTTTCTGCGCCTTTAGCTTGTATAAATTGGATTTTTCTAACATATTAGCCGTTGTTTGTATCTCAGGTCCAAGGACGGCTTATGTCAGACTCTTCACTGCTTTTATTTGAAGAAAGCCCCACAGTTAGCGGTAATAATAAAGATTGGCTTAGTCATATTAAAATTGGCCAGCGTTTCGACCTTGAACTGCTAAGCCAACGTAAAATCCGCTGCCTCTGCGAACTACTGGGTTATCGAGCCGGTAAATATGCGAGTCTTTGGGGTCAGGTCTTGCTTTTTGCCCCAAATCCCAAACTGCGATACTGAACTATCAACCCCCCAGAGCTCTGTTAATTTTAAGCTGCAACAGACCAATGATCGTCAACTTCTTCCAGTTTTAATTGAATACTTTGTGCTGCAGCTTGGGCTTCAGTATCTGCGAGTAAATCCAGAAAGTAGCTAACCGGGTTATTCTTTTGCTGGCTTTCCATATACAGTGAACGTAAAGCTGCATCTGTGGTTCTGGGAATACTTGACTCGCCTTTCTCATAGCGGGCGATCGTTTGTTCCGTCACACCGAAACGTGTTCCTAAAGTTTTTTGCGATACGTTCATTTCAATGCGCAGGAACCTAAATTCCTGATGAGTTAGCGGTTTTGGACTATCGATAATAGCGTTAGCAATAGTTTTGTGCAGACCGTTCATGTCGTCAATGCTGGTGTATTCCTCACCGTCCAATGTCTCTACGGTAAAGCCATTAACCAGATACACGTTCGGCAAGCCACTTTCAGTGTAATGATACATAGAGATCTCCTTAACTAATCCAAACTGTCACAAGGACAGAGCTTGGTGAATGCTGATGATTTTTCAGCGCAACAGCCAGTTCTATCATTGTCCCCGCCGCCATCCCTTTTAGATTGAATTTCCAGTCGCCATTCGTTTCCTGATACGGTCCTTCACGGAATACAGAATGTCTGCTTTTCAACAGCGTCAATATTTGACCGGTAGTTACATCTCGTTCCTGCATCCGCTCTTTGACGTGTTTACTCCAGCGGATCCTGTCCGTGTGATGTTCAGCCAAATTATTGATGATCTGCCTGGCCGTTCCTTCTGTCAGAGGAAACTCATCTACTCCTTGAGGTTCAGTGTTGCTCATGAATCACCTATCAAGTTGACACCTATCATTCTGATAGGCTGCATGCGCATTGTCAATCATTGTTATCCACTCACTCCTCAAACCTTCGGGGTCACCCATCAGGATCAAGGCTCTGGACTCACTGCGTCCGGCCCCTGGCTACTTGTAGCCCCAGAAAACCCTCTGTTCTCCCGCCTGTCCAAGAGATGCAGCTTTGCTGCGACAGAATCATGGTTTTAAACCAACCCCTTTATGGCTCAGGCAGCAGGCGATGTTACAGCAAACAAGGTAAAATCATCGAACAAACCTTAATGACGTTACATGCACTAGAGTTTATGGTCAGCTATTTAGACCAGTTTGACCTGATGCTGGTTTAAACGTCCGTTCATCGCTATAATAAAAATTGAATATTTATGGTTTCAGCACGTTTATCTATATTGGAGCGACTATGCCAACTTGCTGGATCATTGCAGGGCCGAATGGAGCGGGTAAAACTACCTTTGCGATGGAGTTTTTACCAGAAGTCGCCAAATGCCATAATTTTATTAACGCAGATTTAATAGCGGCAGGCTTGTCACCATTAGCACCAGAGAAAGAGTTACTGAATGCCAGCAGGTTATTTCTTGCAGAAATACAAAACCGTATTAAAGCGAGAGCCTCATTTGCATTTGAAACAACTCTGTCAGGCCGCACTTATTTGAAATTAATAAAACAATTGCAAGCGGATGGCTGGAAAGTAGAATTGATCTATCTTGCTCTTCCAAATAGTGATATATCACAGCTCCGTGTTGCTGAACGTGTAAAACATGGCGGTCATAACATACCGCTACGTGATATCAAACGTCGCTTTCCGCGAAGTTTGGTTAACTTGCTATTACATTACTCGCCTTTGGTTGATCACTGCCAATGTTATATGAACGCCGATGATGAGCCTGTGCTTATATTTGAACAGCAAGGCCAAGTTCGTCTCATTAAAGAGCCTACTCTTTTTGATGTTTTAATTCAGGGAGCTGCTTATGACTAGCCAAGATGTTGGAAAATATACAGTTGAAGACACACACAATGCTTTACGTAATGCGGTTCGTAAAGCATTAGAGAGAAAAAAGAAACTTGGTCATTACAGTGTAATGTGGCAAGCTAACCGACTGGTTCTTGAGGGGCCAGACGCACCCGTTTTAACAAATCAGAGCACCTCGGAACCCCAGGGCTAAAACCTTTTTTTCGGGGTCTTTCGGGGTCAGATACCGAATAACAAGCCCGCCTCGTGCGGGTTTGTTTTTAGTGAATGGGCTGGTCGTAACGCTCGCGTAGCTGGCCAACAGGCTGGGCCTTACAGTTGTATTTTCTGGAATCAGGGACTAGTTATTCAGGCTTACTGAGATACAGAGTATAAAGAATATCAGCCAGTTCTTTCTCGTTGATCTCATCCAGTACTACGGCAACCATAACATCAGCTAACGCATCATTATCGGTCTGAATTTCATAATCGTTCAGTGACAAATACTCTAAAGCTACGGCTAATGCTGTTCGTTTGTTAGCATCAGGCATAGCATGAGCAATGGCGATTGATTTTGCGTATTTAGCTGCAATTTCAAAAATATCATCGAGTTGCTCATAAAGGATGGCGTTATCAATGCGCCCTAATGCCCCACGAAGCTTGTTTAGATCAATGCTCCCCCTCATGCCTGGTTCCCGGCTTAATATATGAGCGTTGATTTCAACGACCCGCTCAAATGGGAATAGCATAAGCTCCATCACATATCAGCCAGTTTTTTAAACGTTTTAGCGTGGGTTCGAAGTACCAACTTCGTTTCAGAAAGAACGATCTGCTGTCCTTCCGCACCGGTTAAATCCAGCTGCTTTTTAGGCTTGATTTTGGGACGTTGTACCAATTGCAGACCCAACTGTTGTATTTTAGGGTTCATCGTTATTTCCTGTACGTAGCTCAGAGTTTATTCTCTATCTAAAAATAGCTTAAGTTTATATTATCGACGGAATGTGCGCCAGCAGGTGCCATCGAGGCATCAAACCTTCGGGGTCAAACCTTCGGGGTCAGATACCGAACAGCAAACCAACCTGCGTGGCAAACCTTCGGGGGCAGATACCGAACCACAAGCCCGCCTCGTGCGGGTTTGTTTTTTCTGGCGCGTTAAATTGGCTAACCCTACCGCTAATGCGGTGTGTTAATAGCTATCAGGCATAGTATAAGCAAGCGCAGTGACTGAGACCGCTTAGCGCCAAGACAAATTGTCAATAAGCTGCTAACCTTTGCTTTATGAAAGCCATCAATTGGAATGCGGACAAGAATCATCTACTGATGACTGAACGTAATTTGTCATTTGAAGATGTGCTATTTTCGATGCGCCAGGGCTTAATTCTGGATGATCTGATACATCCAAATATCGCAAAGTACCCTAACCAGCGTATCATGGTTGTGCAAATCGGCCAGCAAGCTTGCTTAGTCCCGTATGTAGAGACCGAGCATGAACTTTTTTTGAAAACGATTATTCCAAGCCGTAAAGCAACCAAGCAGTATTTGAGGTAAATTCTATGCACGATCCAAAATATACCGCTGATGAACAGGACCTTATCAATGATTTTGTGGCAGAAGAACTGATTTCAGATTTTTCCCCTGAGCGGAAAAATGCACTAATGCAACTCGCTGCCAATAATATCGAACAAGACCGAAAAATCAGTGTGCGGATTTCGGTACGTGATTTGGAAGTTATCCAGCGGCGAGCACTTGAGCAAGGACTACCTTATCAATCGTTGGTAAGTAGCATCCTGCATAAATATGTTTCTGGTGCTTTTAAAGAGGTAGAGCGCTGAACCTTTTTTTCCGGACCTTCGGGGTCAGATACCGAACAGCAAGCAACCTGCGTGGAGCACTTAAACCAAAACTTGAAAAACCAAGTTATTTAAACAATATTTAACATTATTTAAATAACAAAACCGTTATGCCGCGACAACCACGTTTTAGCTTACCCGGGTATGCACAACATATTATTCAGCGGGGCAACAATCGTCAGGTCTGCTTTTTCACCAGGCACGATTACACTGTTTACCTTGAAAGGCTGCAGCACTATGCCCAGCAGCATCAGGTCGCTATCCATGCCTTTGTACTGATGACGAATCATGTACACTTACTGGCAACCCCGCAGTTAGAAAATAGCCTGAGCCTGATGATGCAAGACTTGGGGCGTTATTATGTGCGGCACATAAATAAAAGCTATGGCAGAACCGGTACTCTCTGGGAAGGAAGATATAAAGCAACCTTGGTTGATAATGATCGCTATGCTTTAGCCGTTAGCCGTTATATTGAACTTAATCCAGTTAGAGCCGGTATGGTTGATCATCCTGCAGCTTATCCATGGTCAAGCTATCAGGCGAATGCATTAGGTAAAACCATTCAACTTTGGCAGCCATTACCGGCCTATTTGGTTTTGGGTGAGACTGCAGCACAACGTCAACAAAGTTACCGAGAGCTTTTTTCACAACCTTTTTCGGATAAAGCGCTGGCGGAAATACGCTTAGCCAGCCAGGGTGAGTGGGTTCTTGGCAGTGAACACTTCAAACAGCAGATAAATGCGCAGCTTAATGTACAGAGATCAATCACACCAAGCAGAAAACAACCTACTTATTCGGGACCGGTCAATGAAGAGACTTAGGTGTTAGATCCCGAAGAAGCTCCCGCTTGCTCACTCAGGTTTTTGTTACTACAATAACTGATATAACATCGAAAATTCGGATGCACGTTTGCACATTACTTACGATCCTGAAAAAAATCAGCGTAACATTAATGAGCGAGGTTTAGCTTTTGATGATGCGGCATTTTTTGAGTTTGCCACAGCATTAATTGCAAAGGATGATCGCAAAGAGTACGGAGAAATACGCTACTCAGCATTAGGCATTTTGGATGGCCGCGTGCATGCTTTGGTGTTTACACTAATTCCAGATGGCATTCGGGTTATCAGTTTTCGAAAGGCCAATAAAAGAAAGGTACAGCGCTATGGCACAGTTAAATAGACCATTAACTACAGAAGATGGTGAGCTGCGTGACGATCTGACAAAAGAAGAGCTGGATCGTTTCAAACCCGCATCTGACGTTTTACCGGCAAAAGTACTGGCACAATTAAATCGTGGTGGTCGTCCTATATCTGATAACCCTAAAGTGTCGACGACAGTTCGTTTTGATGCAGATGTTTTAGCTGCTTTCAAAGCAACCGGAAAAGGCTGGCAAACCCGGATGAATAATGCACTAAAAGAGTGGCTGGCTACGCATTAACCTTTCGGGGTCAGATACCGGACTAGATTAGATACCGAACCAGGTTCTTGTTTTATCCTGGAACAGGAATCACTATCGCAGATTCGTCTCCGGCACAGCAAGCATACCGGAGACTCAGCCTAATACCGGCAAGCTCTACAGCAGATTACGGCGACGACGCAGCATTAGCAAGCCAGAAGACAACAGTAATAAGGTAAAGGGAGCTGATACTGCACCAACGGGCGTACCATTAATAGTTACAGCATCAATGGCTAGGCCAGACTGGAACATATTATCAATCCAGTTTACCACACCAAACTCCAGAAAGTAGCTGCCAGTACTGGCAATGCTAAAGCTGGTATTTACCCAACCGGTATAGCCGCAACCGATATCGTAGCAAGTCCCAGAAGAGCTTCCCAATGGAGACCACACAGGTGCACCAGAAATAATTGGAACGGTTAATGGGTCGAGAGTGACACTGGGTGCAGGCATACTAAAGCCAGGCACAATAGAACCACTTGGCGCAGTTCGGGCAGTAAATAATAAAGCTACCTGATTGGCACTGCTATCTAATAAACGCGCCCAGGCGTAGTCAGCAAAGCCGGCGCCGTCTGAGGTGATATAATTAAAGGAGAAGCGCAGTACATCATCAACGCTGGCATTAAACAAACCAGAGCGTAATACTGAGCCATTCTGCGGGCTACCAGAACCACCAACACCGGCTAAGCCTACACCTGCGACGCCGCCAGAGGTAGAAACCCAGGCATAGTTATTACCACCGTTTGGCGCCAGAGTGACTACGCCGTCAGCGCCACTTGCACCGCAACTACCCTGACAAGACCAGCTAGCCGGAATACCGATATCAAATACCGGTGCCGCCTGTGCTGCGCCCGAGGCGGCGAGCAGCAGCGAGGCTGCGATTGAAACTTTTGCTACTTTTGAGTTCATTTTTGCATCCTTGTTAAAAAAGCAGCAATGCAAAGCAAAAACTAAGCCAACCAAAATTAAAAAATTAGATGGCTGTTTTTATTGAATTTAATTAAACACGCTAACCAAGTAACCCGGCGTCATGTCAGGCAATGTAAATAAAGCTGACATTATTGCTAATTCCAGGAAAGGCGGCTTGCACTACTCGATGCATATTTCGCTAACTAGTATTAAAACTACCGCTAAGTGGAGACACTTTATCTGATCTTACTTGAACTTAGCGGAAAAATTACGCATATTAGTAATGTGTTAAAATCATCGGTCCAGGGATGGCTATGTCAGACTCCTCACTGCTTTTATTTGAAGAAAGCCCCACTGTTAGCGGTAATAATAAAGATTGGCTTAGTCATATTAAAATTGGCCAGCGTTTCGACCTTGAACTGCTAAGCCAACGTAAAATCCGCTGTCTCTGCGAACTACTGGGTTATCGAGCTGGTAAATATGTACTTTTTCGCCTGGAAGAAGACACTGTGCCGGATGCGTTACTGGTCACAGGCTTACCTTTGGTTTGCCGATTTCTGGTTGAAGATGCGTTGGGCGAGTGCTTTGCCTTTCGCAGTGAACTGCTACATATTATCCGCTTTCCGGATAAAGTGATCCTGATTAACTTTCCACAAACCGTGCAACGCAGAGCCTTGCGCAACGAAAAGCGCAGCAGTATTTATCTTAACGCCAGCTTGCAACTGTATCTTGGACAAGCCAGCACCCCTGCTGTCGTACCTGGCCAAATTATTGATATTTCGAAAAATGGCTGTCGCTTTCTATTTAGCACCACCTATAAGCCGGAGCAGATCCGCCTTGCGGATGTCATTATTCAGCTTGCCGATACGCAGGCCGGCTCACCACAAACCCTAAGTGGTACGATACGCAATGCCAGAATAGATGAGTATGGCCTGACTGCCGGGATCCAGTTCGCTACGCCACAAACTACCTTGGTTAACAAACTGGCCGATATTAATCCGGCTGCTGCGGGCCTGGCACTTCAATACCGCCTGGCTGGTCAACCCGATATTCCGTCCTGAGGCAGCCGCGGTCAAAGTACCGCTGAAAGACTGGCACAACCTAAAGTGCCAGCTACACTAAAGGTAACATCAAAACCTGTAAGGAGTTTTGCTATGCGCAGTCTTCCTTTAACGCTGGTTCTACTGTTAACACTCTTTTTGCTGGCTTGCCAGCCAGCAGCTGAACATAACAAGGTCGAAGATACAACAACCACAGTTGCCGCCCAACCTGTGCCGGGCTGCATCCTTAGAGCAGGCTTTGACGCCTGGGAGCCCTATCACTATCTTGGTCAGGGCGAACAAGCGCAAGGGTTGGATATTGAAATTTTGCAAGCAGTTGCTGCAGAGCTTAACTGTGAGCTAACACTGCAACAAGATACCTGGGCTGCCTTGCTGGCGCGCTTACAAAGCGGCGAACTTGATATTTTACCCGGTGCCTCGCGCAGTACCGAACGTGAGCGCTACGCCTGGTTTGCCGGTCCCTACCGGCAAGAACAGTTTGTGCTGTATGGCCGTACTGAAGCCACACTAAATTTCCCTAATGTGCTGGCCCTGGTGGCTGCAGGCCATAAGGTTGGCCTGGTCAGCGGCTATTATTATGGCGCTGAGATTGATGAGTTATTAGGGCAGCAACCCGATGCTTTTGTCAGTGCTCAACTTAGTGAATTAAATATGGCGCGTTTACTGGATGAGGAAATCAGCGCCCTATTGGAAGACAGTATGGTCGCTACTGCCATCTTGCGCCGCAAAGGGCTGGATCGCTATATTAGCGCCACCGCTATCAGCTTGCCGGCCTCGGATGTCTATCTGATGCTAAGCAAGGCCAGTATGGGTGAGGCGCAGCTACAGGAGATTACTGCCGCCGTCAGCCGCTTACAACAAAATGGCAAGCTAACACAGCTAATCCGGCAATATCAGCGCTAACTCTGTTTGAAACGTACTGGCAACAATTTAACTGAGTTTTTTTACACTCTAACTTTTACGGCACAGCCCGTGTAATAGCAGGCTGTGCCAGCAGGGATCAATATAGCAGTAAACCTTGAATAACTAAGGGATACTGGCATAATCAGACGTATCTGATAATTGAATATTTTCTGGGATATATAGCCGGTTATGGCAGTAAATACCAACTCTACCTTACTTAAGCGCTTAATTCAGCAGGGCTTTATCGATGGCGATAAAGCGCAGCGGCTGGTGGTAGAAAAATCCCGCCAATACAAAACTTTACCAGAACTCCTTATCGCTGAAAAATTACTGGATGCCAATACGCTGGCAGAAGTGGCGGCCAGTGTTGGTAATCATCTGACCTTAGATCTGGAGCATTTTAATCCGGCTTCAATCCCCGATGAGCTGCGTAACGAAAAACTAACCCGCAAAACCGATATGCTGCCACTCAGCAAGCGTGGCCGTACCATGTATCTGGCAGTAGTTGACCCGACCAATATCGCCGCCATCGAAGACTTTGAATTTAACGCCGGCATGAATGCTGAAGTCGTGGTAGTTAACTACGATAAGCTACATAAACTGGTCGAAAAACTCTTTGAAAATGCCTATAACAGCCTGGGTGGCGGGGATAGTGACTGGGATCTCTCCGCTATGGGCGTGGTGGAGGAAGCGGATGACGAAGGCGTTTCTGCGCAGCCTGATAAAGAAGACCAGCCGATTATTACCTTTATCAATAAAATTCTGTTGGATGCTATCCGCAAAGGCGCGTCCGATTTGCACTTTGAACCCTATGAAAAAGCCTATCGCATTCGCTTTCGGATTGATGGCATTTTAAATGAAATCGCCAGCCCACCCGTTGCATTGGCAACCCGTTTATCGGCACGGTTAAAGGTAATGTCGCGACTGGATATTGCAGAAAAACGTATTCCGCAGGATGGCCGGATTAAACTTAAACTCTCCGCCAAAAAATCGATTGATTTTCGCGTTAGCACCCTGCCAACGCTGTGGGGAGAGAAAATTGTAATGCGGATCCTCGACTCTGACAGTGCGATGCTGGGCATTGATGTGCTGGGTTATGAGCCGGAGCAAAAACAGCGTTATCTTGATGCGCTGGCGCAGCCGCAAGGGATGATCCTGGTTACCGGTCCTACCGGTAGCGGTAAAACGGTATCGCTATATACCGGCTTAAATATTCTGAATACTGAAGAAACCAATATTTCCACCGCGGAAGATCCAGTCGAAATTAACCTGCCGGGGATTAACCAGGTACAGGTTAATCCGCGCGCCGGTCTGACCTTTGCTTCAGCCCTGAAAGCGTTTTTACGGCAAGATCCTGATGTGGTGATGGTGGGGGAAATCCGGGATTTGGAAACCGCTGAAATCGCCATTAAAGCGGCGCAAACTGGCCACCTGGTATTATCGACGCTGCATACCAACTCCGCACCAGAAACGTTAACCCGCTTACTGAATATGGGCGTACCAGCCTATAACGTGGCCAGCTCGGTCTCGCTGATTATTGCACAGCGGCTGGCCCGCCGGCTCTGTCCCAAGTGTAAGCAGCCGGAGCATATTCCGCCGGCCGAGCTAATTCGCCAGGGTTTTCGCGAAGATCAGCTGGACAAAATAACCATTTTCAAACCTGTTGGCTGTGAGCATTGTACCGGCGGCTATAAAGGCCGGGTCGGTATTTATGAAGTGATGCCAATTAGCCCGAAGATGGCCGATATTATTATGGAAAACGGTAATTCATTGGATATTGCCAGCCAGGCCCAGCTTGAAGGCATTAATAACCTGCGCCAATCCGGCCTGATTAAAGCCGCGGCCGGCGTAACCAGTCTGGCCGAAGTAAACCGGGTGACGAAAGGCTAAAGGTTTGTTATAAGGTAGCTTTTGGCCACTATACTCTAGTTATTCAGGCGGTTCGCGCATACAAGGAATCAGCAAATGGCGCAGTCAACAAAATATAAAATTAAAGAACTGCAGGTCTTTCTCTATAAAGGGATTAACCGCAAAGGCGATAAGCGAAATGGCGAAATAAAAGCCACCAGTATTGCTGAAGCCAAAGCATTGCTACGCCAGCAAGGTGTCACCCCTTCTGCGGTGAAGAAAAAGCCGAAATCACTCTTTGGTGACGAAAAACGTATTAGCGCCATGGATATCGCGGTGGTGACCCGGCAAATTGCAACTATGTTGGGTGCAGGGGTACCGCTGGTGCAATCTATTGATCTGATTGCTAATGGCTCGGATAATAAAAGTTTACGGGCGCTGATGCAAAAAATCTCGGTAAAAATTCAGGCTGGCTTACCGCTATCCGATACCTTACGCGAACACCCCAAGTATTTTGATGATCTGTACTGTGATTTAGTTAAATCCGGTGAGCAATCCGGTGCTTTAGATAAAATCTTTGACCGTATCGCCATCTATAAAGAAAAAGCGGAAGCGTTAAAATCGAAGATTAAAAAAGCGATGTTTTATCCTGCTGCCGTTATGGTTGTCGCAGGTATTGTTACGTCTATATTATTAATTTTTGTCGTACCACAATTTGCCGAGATTTTTGGTAGCTTTGGTGCCGAACTGCCGGCCTTTACCCTGTTTGTATTGGGGATTTCCGAGCTAATGCAGCAATATTGGTGGGTAGTGTTGGCTGCAGTAGTAATTGCCGCTTACCTTACTGCCAAAGGTTATCGTAATAGCCTGAAATTTCGTACCGGCTGTGATGCGATGCTATTAAAGGCACCAATTTTTGGCATGATTCTAAATAAGGCAGCTGTTGCCCGCTTCGCCCGTACCTTATCGACCACCTTTGCTGCCGGCGTGCCCCTAATCGAAGCGCTGGAATCTGCCGCCGGTGCCTCCGGCAATGAAATTTATAAAAAAGCCATTTTGGATATCCGGGATGAAGTATCTTCCGGTAACCAAATGCATTTTGCGATGAAACAGACTAACCAGTTCCCGGAAATGGTAGTACAAATGGTCTCAATTGGTGAAGAATCCGGCTCACTGGATAGTATGTTGGCCAAGGTGGCCAATATTTATGAACAGGAAGTTGATGATGCTGTCGATGGCCTGACGGCGCTGCTTGAGCCGCTAATTATGGCCGTGCTAGGCGTGATTATCGGTGGTCTGATTATTGCGATGTATCTGCCAATCTTCCAGATGGGTAATATTGTCTGATGATGGAGCTGATTAACTTACTTACCGCTAATATGGCAGTGTTTCTGTTACTGGTGTTTATCTTCAGTTTAATGATTGGCAGCTTTTTAAATGTCGTAGTTTACCGGCTACCCAAGATGATGGAGCTGGAATGGCAAAGCGAATTTCAGGCCTATTTTCAACCAGAGAGCCAAAGTGCCGCACCCGCCCGCTATAATCTGGCGGTACCGCGCTCGGCCTGCCCCAGTTGCCATACCCCTATTGCGGCGCGGGATAATATCCCGCTGTTAAGCTATCTGTTATTAAAAGGTCGCTGCCGGCATTGTCAGGCGCCAATTAGCCTGCGTTATCCGGCGGTAGAGCTGCTGACCGCACTATTAGCAACCCTGGTTGCCTGGCAGTTTGGCCCTAGCTTGACTACCTTGGTGTTAGTTATTGTTACCTTTGGTTTGGTGGCGCTCACCTTTATTGATATTGATAAGATGCTGCTACCCGATCAGCTTACTCTGCCGCTGCTGTGGTTAGCCCTGCTATTTAGCCTGACCGATGCAGCCCTGGTAGACCCTGCCAGCGCCATTGTCGGTGCTGCGGCCGGTTATCTTAGCCTCTGGTCAGTCTATTGGGCCTTTAAGCTGCTTACCGGCAAAGAAGGTATGGGCTATGGTGATTTTAAACTACTGGCGGTATTTGGTGCCCTGCTTGGCTGGCAACAACTGCCACTGATTATTTTATTGTCCTCTCTGGTTGGCGCAGTGATCGGTGCCTCGATGCTGGTAATTCAGGGTAAAGATAAAGCCACCCCTATTCCATTTGGCCCCTATATTGCTGCCGCCGGTTGGATTGCCCTGTTGTGGGGTGAACAACTGACTAACGCTTACCTGGCCTATCTGGGCTTATGAGTGCGGTTACCGGCAAGCTGCTGATTGGCCTGACCGGTGGTATCGGCAGTGGTAAAAGTACTGTTGCCGAGGCATTCCGGGAGCTGGGTGCCGGCTATGTCGACGCCGATCAGGTAGCACGGCAGGTGGTCGCACCAGGTTCTGTCTGCCTGCAGCGCATTGTTGAGCACTTTGGCCCGCAGATCCTCAATAGCGATGCCAGTCTTAATCGCCCACTGCTGCGCCAGCTGATTTTTAGCGATGCCGCAGAAAAACTCTGGTTGGAACAATTACTGCACCCGGCGATCCGCGAGCAGCTGTTTCAGCAATTAAAACAGTTAACCACGCCCTATGCGCTGCTGGTGGCGCCATTGCTGCTGGAGAACCAGCTGGATCAATTTACCGATCGGGTGTTGGTAGTAGATATTAGCGAGCAAACCCAGCTAAGCCGCACCATGACACGGGATCAGAACAGTGCTGAACAGGTAAAAGCCATTATGGCGAGCCAGCTTAGTCGTAGTGCCAGACTGGCGCGGGCCGATGATTTGCTGGACAATAACGGCAGCCTGGCGCAACTTATTGAACAAATTCAGCATTTACATGAAAAATATCTTGAACTTAGCCAGGAAATAAGACACAAAGAGCAGTATGACTGCTGAAATAGTATACGAACATCCGCTGAATAATAAAATCCGTACCTATCTGCGGATTGAGCATCTGTTTACCCAATTGTCAGCGCTGGGCCAGCAAGGCGGTGAAGCGCAGCAGCTCAGTTTCTTTACTACCCTGTTTGCGCTGATTGATGTGCTGGATCGCTCAGATATAAAACCCGATCTGCTAAAAGATTTAGAGCGCTGTGAGAGTCAACTGGTGCTCTGGTCACGCCACCCTTCAGTATCCGATCAGAAGTTACAGCCCTTACTGCAGCAAGCGCTGCGCTTTCAAACCGAATTACTCCGCGCCGGTAAATTAGCCCAGGCGTTAAAAGAAGATAAGTTCCTGGCGCCGTTACGCCAGCGTTTTGCGCTACCCGGTGGCTGTTGCTATTTTGATGTACCGCAACTGCAGTACTGGCTTAGCCTGCCAGAGGCCGAACAGCGACAACAGTTTAGTGACTGGCTAAGCCAGCTCGCACTGACCGAGCAGGCGCTGGCCTTTGTGCTGAATTTTATCCGCCAGCGTGGCGAATTTACACAGATTGAAGCAGAGAATGGCTTCTTTCAGCAAAACGCTGAACAATTCGAGTTGCTGCGGATTAAATATAGCCACGCCTGTTGTTCCTTCCCCACCGTCAGCGGTAACAGATACCGCTATGCGATCCGCTTTATGCAATTATCAGAGCAGGATGGCCGTAGCGCCTGTGCCGAATCGGTTCAATTCCAGCTCGCCTGCTGCTAAACCTGCGCCAGCAGCTAATTTCTGCTAGAATCGCGCAGCTGTTGTCTGAAAGGAGCCGTTATGACTGCGACCGTATTATGTCCAACTTGCCAAAACACAGTTGTCTGGTCTGCTGCCTCACCGTTTCGCCCGTTTTGCTCTGAGCGCTGTAAGTTAATTGATTTGGGCGACTGGGCAGCGGAAAACCACCGTATTGCCGATAAAAGCAGTATTGATCCTGAGTTGTCAGAGCAATTTCTGGCTGAACTGGAGCAGGAGATGCTGGCAGCGGATAACCGCTTTTTTAAAGACTAAGACAGCAGTTCAGCTGAACTGCTGTTGTAAGCGGGTAACGATAGGTTGGTTGGCGTCAGGTAGCGCCAGAGTGTTCAGCTGCTGTATCGGTACCCAAAGCAGTGGCTGACCTTCAGCGCCATGCGGTTCGCCACTAAAGGCGGTAACCAGATAAATATCCAGCAACACTTCCCGCTCCGGATAATCATGGCTTAGCTGCATCAAAGGCTCAGCGGCGGTGACTGTAATGCCGATTTCTTCCTGCAGCTCACGCCCCAGCGCGGATAACACTGACTCACCTTGTTCTAACTTACCGCCGGGAAACTCCCAGCGATCGCCCTGATGCTTGCTGGCATGGCGCTTCGCCAGCAGCACCTGCTGTTGCTGCAGGATCACACCCACAGCAACATGCAACCTGGGCTTAGCTGAGCTGACCATGGCAGTGCTTATACTTTTTGCCGGAACCACAAGGACAGGGATCGTTACGGCCAACCTTCATCCCATCCCGATATACCGGCGCAGTACCACGCACACTGTCTGGCAGCTCGCCGCCAACTTGTTCGGCTTCAGCATGCTGATACTGGTGTGGTACCTGCTCGGCTTTACGACGCTGCGCTTCTACTGCCTCGACATCTTCCGAAGCGCGAACCTGCACCCGGCTTAAAATACCAATCACGTCCAGCTTCAGGTTTTCCAGCATCGTCGTAAAGAGTTCAAAGGCTTCGCGCTTGTATTCCTGTTTCGGGTTCTTCTGCGCATAGCCGCGCAGGTTAATACCCTGGCGCAGGTGGTCCATCGCCGCCAGGTGTTCTTTCCAATGGCTGTCCAGACTTTGCAGCATTATCGCTTTTTCGAACTGCCGCAGCACCTGCTCACCAACCATTTGCTCTTTCAGGGCATAAGCGGCAGCCACATCCTGTTGAATACGCTCACGCAGTTTTTCTTCAAACAGTTTTTTATCGTCTTTCAGCCACTGACCAACCGGTAACTCGACGCCGAAATCCGCCTGTAAACGTTGTTCCAGGCCTGGGATATCCCACATTTCGTCCAGCGATTGTGGCGGGATATATTCGTTAATGACCCGCTCTACCACGTCTTCACGGATCGCATTAATCGTATCAGCGATATCAGTAGCATCCAGCAGGTCATTGCGCTGCTCGTACACCACTTTACGCTGATCGTTAGCCACATCATCAAATTCCAGCAGCTGTTTACGGATATCAAAGTTACGCGCTTCGACTTTGCGCTGCGCATTTTCGATCGCCCGGCTAACCCAGGGATGCTCGATAGCCTCACCCGGTGCCATACCCAGACGACGCATCATACCGGCCATGCGATCTGAAGCGAAAATCCGCATCAGCGCATCTTCCAGTGACAGATAGAAGCGTGATGAACCCGGGTCGCCTTGCCGGCCGGCACGGCCACGCAGCTGGTTATCGATACGGCGCGATTCATGCCGCTCAGTACCTATGATATGTAAGCCACCCGCGGCGATCACCGCATCATGCCGCTGTTGCCAGTCGGTACGGGTTTTTTCGATCAGTTCACTGCTGGCATCAGGTCCCAGCGCTTTTAATTCTGCTTGTAAGCTACCACCGAGCACGATATCGGTACCGCGGCCGGCCATATTAGTCGCGATGGTAACGGTGCCAGGACGACCAGCGTCGGCAATAATCTGCGCCTCGTTGGCGTGGAACTTGGCGTTCAGTACCTGATGCTTAATTTTGACTTTATTCAGCAGGCTGGATAAATATTCTGAGCTTTCAATTGAGGCGGTACCCACCAGTACCGGCCGGCCGGCATCGCGCGCCTGAAGCACATCGGCGATAATGGCGGTATATTTATCTTCGGCGGTCAGATAGACCAGATCTGCCATATCATCGCGCACCATTGGCTTATTGGTCGGTACCACGATGGTTTCCAGACCATAGATTTGCTGGAATTCAAAGGCTTCAGTATCGGCAGTACCGGTCATACCGGCCAGCTTGTCGTATAAACGGAAATAGTTCTGGAAAGTAATTGAAGCCAGCGTCTGGTTCTCGTTCTGGATCCGTACGCCTTCTTTAGCTTCCACCGCCTGGTGCAGGCCCTCAGACCAGCGCCGGCCTTCCATAGTACGGCCGGTATGCTCGTCAACAATCACGATTTCGCCGTCTTTTACCACATAATCCACATCGCGCTTAAACAGCTGATGGGCACGTAAGGCAGCGTAAACGTGATGCAACAAGGTAATATTGGCCGCAGAGAACAGGGTATCGTGCTCGGCGATCAGCCCCTGCTCGCGCAGCATATCTTCTACTTTGATCTGGCCTTGCTCGGTCAGGTACACCTGACGCGCTTTCTCATCCACCGTAAAGTGGCCGTCACCATGTTTGCCTTCTTCGTCTTCTTTATCCTGCTTTTCCAGCAGCGGCACCAGCTTATTAATTTGCTTATACAGCTCAGAACTGTCTTCGGCCGGGCCTGAAATAATCAGCGGCGTACGGGCTTCGTCAATCAGAATGGAGTCAACTTCGTCGATAATGGCATAGGCCAGGTCGCGCTGAACGCGGTCTTGCGGCGAAAACGCCATATTATCGCGCAGGTAGTCAAAGCCAAATTCGTTGTTGGTACCATAGGTAATGTCAGCGGCGTAAGCTTGCTGCTTTTCATGGTGTGCCATCCCCGGCACGTTTACGCCAACAGTTAGCCCCAGGAAGGTAAATAAGGGTTCGTTGGTTTGGGCGTCGCGCTTCGCCAGATAGTCGTTAACGGTGATCACATGCACCGATTTACCACTTAAGGCATTCAGGTAGGCTGGCAGGGTCGCGGTCAGGGTTTTACCCTCACCAGTACGCATTTCTGAGATCTTGCCCTGATGCAGTACCATACCACCAATCAACTGCACGTCGAAATGGCGCATATTGAACACCCGCTTACTGGCTTCACGCACTGTTGCAAAGGCTTCCGGCAGGATGTCATCCAAAGTAGCGCCGGCCTGAACCCGCTGCTTAAATTCGCTGGTTTTTTCTTTTAGTTGTTCGTCACTCAGCTTGGTAAACTGCTCTTCCAGGGCATTAATCTGAAGCACAGTTTTTTTGAGTTTCTTTAAAAAGCGGTCGTTACGGCTGCCAATCAATTTGGCGAAGAGTTTTCCAAACATTATCCCAATACCATTCTTAGTTGAAACTGCCAGCCCCAGCCGGCATTACTTGCCCTGAGTGTTGCTGCAGCCCTGGCTTCGCCAGTGTTATTCGTATGCTGTGACCCGCGCAGCAGGCCAGTACCGGCAGATGTTAGCAGGATATGGCGCTATTGACAGTGCCTTTCAAGGGCAAAGCTATGGCCACCACTAAAAAACTGCTAAACTGCAGCTTCAGTCTGCCAGGTCAATGATCCGATGAAACGTTATAATCACAAACCGGAAGATCTTTCTCATTTACTGAGCAACAGCCCACTGGCCACAGTACAACAGCAATACAGCCTGTTGCAGCAATTCAATACCGAACTGGCCAGCCAGCTCCAATTACCGGACCTGGGGTTCTGTCAGGTCGTGAATCTGAAAGACGGACGAGCAGTGATCCTGTGCAGCTCAGCAGCCTGGGCTACCCGACTGAAAATGCAGCGCGACGCCATTTTAGCCAATTTCCGGCAAAAAATCTTGCCTGATTTAGCGGGTCTTGACATTGAGGTTTCGCCAAACGGACAAAATAGCAGGTTTAGTGTGCGGGAGACGGCGGCTACGCCATATCTGAAGAACCAAACGGCGCTGAGTGAGCAAACCAGACAGCAATTGTCAAAGTTAGCAGAACAAACGGCAGGCCCACTGCAACAGGCACTACAACGCCTGTTGCGCGGGCAAAATTAGCGATTTAGGCCAGTTGCGGTGCCAGATAGGAGATTGGCAACTCGGCTTTATCGTCAAAGGTGGCGAATTCCCAGTTTTCCTGATTGGCCAGTACCGCTGCCAACAACTGATTGTTCAGCGCATGCCCGGTCTTAAAGGATTTGAACTCTCCCAGAATACTGTAACCGGCCATGTAAAGGTCACCAATGGCATCCAGGATCTTGTGCTTGATAAATTCGTCTTCGTAGCGCAAACCATCCTGGTTTAATACGCGATACTCGTCCAGTACCACCGCATTGTCCATGCTACCGCCGAGCGCCAGATTATTCGCCCGCAGATACTCAACTTCATGCAGGAAACCGAAAGTACGGGCACGGCTGATTTCTTTAATAAAGGCAGCAGCGGAGAAATCCATCACCAGATGCTGTGTGGTTTCAGAGATCACCGGATGGTTAAAACTGATGGCAAAGTCCAGCTTAAAACCATTGTAAGGCTTAAACTCGGCCCATTTATCGCCATCTTCAACCCGCACAGGTCGTTTGATGCGAATAAACTTTTTCGCCAGCCGCTGTTCGCTGATGCCAGCTTCCAGCAACAGGTAAACAAAAGGATTGGCGCTACCGTCCATAATTGGAATTTCCGGGGCATCGACATCAATCACCAGATTGTCGATGCCAAGGCCAGCGATAGCCGCCATTAAATGTTCTGTGGTAGACAGGCGCACGCCCTGCTCATTGATTAAACAGGTACACATGACCGTATCACCCACCAGAGAGGGAGTGATCTTAAAGTCAACTACCGGGTCCAGATCAACACGACGGAAAATAATTCCCGTGTTATCAGGCGCAGGCCGGAGAGTAAGCGTAACCTTTTCACCTTTGTGTAATCCAACACCGACGGTGCTGACGATTTGGCTGATGGTACGTTGTTTAATCATAATTTTATCCTGCTCATTATCTAAGCAAACAAAATGGGCGCGCAGCATAACACATGCAAGCTACTATGCCAAATAGTGGCTGAACAGCGGATGAACTGCATCTGCTGCCTGACGCCTGTCTACCGCGCAAACAGCGCGGACTTTAGTCCGCTTGTTTGCGTAAGAAAGCCGGGATATCAAAAATATCGATACCGCCACCTTTCACTTCCGGTTGTACCTTAGGCTGTAACATTTCTTCGCGTTGCACTGCGGGCTGCGGTGCACTTTGCCGCATGGTATTACCATGTTGTACATAACCGTGGTTCACCGGCTCAGGACGGTGAGTTGGCACCAGGCTGATATCCGGCTTGCGATCGGCGCCGATACCGGTTGCAACTACAGTAACCCGCAGCTCATCACGCATTTCCGGATCAATAACGGCACCGACAACCACAGTCGCATTTTCAGACGCGAAGGCTTTTACGGCATTACCAACAGTTTCAAACTCTTCGATACTGATATCCAGACCAGCAGTGATGTTAACCAGAATGCCCTTAGCACCAGATAAATCGATATCTTCCAACAGCGGACTTGAGATGGCTTGCTCGGCGGCTTCTTCGGCACGGTCCGGGCCGGTAGCGCGGCCAGTACCCATCATCGCAGTACCCATTTCCGACATCACGGTACGTACGTCAGCAAAGTCAACGTTGATCAGACCCGGGCGGGTAATTAACTCAGCAATGCCCTGAACTGCACCCAGTAATACGTTATTGGCGGCTTTAAACGCATCTAACAGACTGGTGCCCTTGCCTAAAACTTTTAATAACTTGTCATTCGGGATGGTGATCAATGAATCAACATGCTTGCTCAGCTCGCTGATCCCCTCGTCGGCAAAGGCGCTACGCTTTTTACCTTCAAACGGGAACGGCTTGGTCACCACTGCGACCGTCAGGATCCCCAGCTCTTTAGCCACTTCGGCAACGATAGGTGCCGCACCGGTACCGGTACCACCACCCATACCGGCAGCAATAAACACCATATCCGCGCCCTGCAGGGTTTTCTTGATGGTTTCCCGATCTTCCTCGGCGGAACGACGACCGATATCCGGATTGGCACCGGCACCCAGACCTTTGGTGACACCTGCACCTAACTGCAGGGTGACATTGGCTGAGGAATTACGCAGCGCCTGGGCATCGGTATTGGCAGCAATAAACTCTACCCCTTCGATATTGCTGGCGACCATATATTCCACGGCGTTACCGCCGCCACCGCCAACCCCTACTACTTTAATGACAGCTTCTTCGCTGTGGTTTTCCATTAACTCAAACATAGCTCTCTCTCCGTTTTTTTACGCTTACTTAAAATTGACCATTAAACCAGCTACTGATTTTTTTCAGCCAGCCGCTGACAGATTCCCGACTCTGACCGGCAGCTTTTTGCTGGCTGCGCACATCTTTGCCATAAAGTAATAAGCCAATGACACTGGCATAGGCCGGGTCACTGACGTAATCCCGAAGCCCGGTAACATGCATCGGATAACCGAGCCGTACCGGCATCTGGAAAATATCTTCTGCAAATTCGACCGCACCTTCCATCTTGGCGGTACCACCGGTTAGCACCAAGCCGGCAGCAATTTGCTCTTCTAAACCACTGGAGCGGATTTCTTCCAACACCAGTTCAAATAATTCCTGATAACGCGGCTCTACCACTTCTGCCAGCGTATGACGCGACATGGAGCGGGCTGGCCGGCCACCAACACTAGGGACTTCGATACTTTCCTCTTTCCCCACCATACTGCGCAGGGCACAGGCATACTGCACCTTAATATCTTCCGCATGGCTGATTGGCGTACGGAAAATCTTGGCAATATCACTGGTCACCTGATTACCGGCCACCGGGATTACCGCGGTATGCCGCAAAGCGCCATTGGTGAAGATGGCGATATCAATGGTGCCGCCACCAATGTCGACCACGCAGACGCCAAGCTCTTTTTCATCATCAGTCAGTACCGCATAGCTGGATGCCAGAGCATTAAAAATCAGTTGATCAACCTGTAAGGTACAGCGCTCTACACACTTCTCAATATTCTTCGCCATGTCATTGGCACAGGTGATAATGTGGGCCCGTGCTTCCATCCGCACGCCTGACATGCCAACCGGGCTCTTGATACCCTCTTGCATATCAACTGAAAACTCTTGCGGTAACACGTGTAGCATCCGGCGCTCGGCAGAGATCGGCACTGACTTGGCGGCATGAATCACGCTGGCCACATCTTCCGCCGTGACCTCAGTATCATTGATTGGTACCATCCCACTTTCGTTCTGGCAGCGGATATGCTTGCCGGTGATCCCCAGATAAACCGAGGAAACCTGGCAATCGGCCATCAGTTCGGCCTCGTTAATGGCGCGTTGCACCGCTTGTACCACCAGGTTCAGATCGTTAACGCCACCCTTATCCATACCCCGTGAGGCATGGGTGCCGACGCCGACGATGCTCAACTGGTTGTCGGCGGTGATCTCGCCTACTACCGCCTTTATCTGAGCGGTGCCGATATCCAGACCAACAATCAAATCCCGTTCTGCTGACTTTGTCATGTTTTTCTCTTAGTGTCTGTTACTGCATAGCGCACGGCAATACCCGTGTCATAACGTAAATCCACCTCTGCCATCCCGGCCTGGTGCTGTTGCATGGTCGGATACAACTCAATAAAGCGTTGCAACCGCTTCAGCGTATCTTCGCGGCCCAGCTGCAAACTCAGGCCATCGGCCAGTTCCAGTCGCCAGGCAAAGCGTTCGGTTAAATACACCTTTTGTACATCAAACTGATGCAGCGTCATTAACTGCTGCATGCGGCCGAACATGTTCAGGGCATCCTGCTCGGTCCCATCCGGACCGTACAGCCAGGGCAAAGGTTGGTTCAGTTGTTGTATTGGGGCGGCAAACACCTGCCCTTTTTCGTTCAGTAACTGCTCACCATTCCAAATTGCCACCGGCTGCTGCTCCGTTACCACCACCACCAGCGTATCAGGCCAAAGTTTGCGCACGGCACTCTGATACACCCATGGTTGCTGTTGCAGGAACTGCTGCACCTGATCCACGTCCACCCGAAAAAAATTCCCCACATATTCCTGATGCAAGCGCTGCTGCAGGTTGTTAACGTCCAACTGCTGAAACTTGCCATATAACCGAACCTGCGAGATTGGCGCGCTTTGTTGATCCCGTACCCAGTTGCGCACCTCGGCAATCAGATACAGTAAAAACAAAATAGAACAGACAAAGAACACCAGGCCCAGCACAAACTCGGTGCGGCTGCGTGGTGTGATCTGCGTCTGCGCTGCTTTCATCCGTTAGCTCCGGGCGCTGTCGGCTTGTTGTAAAATCGCCAGCACCAATTGCTGAAAGCTATAACCGGCTGCCTTGGCCGCCATAGGTACCAGCGATTTCTCAGTCATCCCCGGTACAGTGTTCACTTCCAGTAAATAGTGCTGCCCGCTCTGATCCAGCATCAGATCAACCCGCCCCCAGCCACTGGCGCCCACCGCTTTAAAGGCGGCCAGCGCGCTTTGCTGCATTGCCGCGGTCAGCTCTGCCGTTAACGGCGCCGGGCACAGATACTCAGTACTATTGGCCTGATATTTGGCTTCGTAATCATAAAACGCGCGCGGCGTACGCATTTCAACTATCGGTAATACCTGATCATTTAAAATAGCGATGGTAAATTCCCGACCGTCAATCCAGCGCTCAACCAGCACTTCCTGATCATATTGATGGGCGGTGGCGATAGCAGCGGCCAGCTCTGCCGCATTGCTGGCAGCACTCATGCCAATGCTGGAGCCTTCATTGGCAGGTTTAACCATCACCTTACCGCCGAGCTGTTGCAACATAGCGGCGTAATTAGTATCGCCAGGGCGCACCACTAAAAAGGGCGCTGTCGGTAAGCCCTGCGCCTGAAACAGCCATTTACAGCGAATTTTATCCATTGCCAGCGCTGAGCCAAGCACACCGCTACCGGTATAGGGTAAACCCAGCTGCTGTAATGCACCTTGCATAGTGCCATCTTCACCGCCGCGACCATGTAGCACGATAAAGACTTTATCGGCACTCAGACTGGCCAGTGGTTGTTCCTTCGGATCAAAAGCAAAGGCATTGATACCGGCATCCTGCAGCGCGGCTAATACGGCCTTACCGGAGCGCAGCGACACCTCGCGTTCTGCCGAGCGGCCACCAAACATCACGGCAACTTTTGCATTCTGGCTCATTGCGCAGCTCCCTTGGTTGCTTTTAACTGTTCAATATCGAGTTGCATCGCAGCCAGTTGTTTCACCAGGCTACCAATATTGCCGGCACCTTGCGTCAGCACCACATCACCATCCTGTAATACTTCTGCCAGACTGGCTGCCAAATCCGCCGGTTGTGCAACATAGATCGGCTCCAGCTGGCCACGGGCGCGAATAGAGCGCGCCAGGCTACGACTGTCAGCGCCGGCTATCGGTGCTTCACCGGCAGCATACACTTCCAGCAGCAATAACGTATCCACTTCTGACAGCACCCGGGCAAAGTCGTCATAAAGATCACGGGTGCGGGTATAGCGGTGTGGCTGGTAACACATTACCAGACGGCGTTGTGGCCAGGCACTGCGCACTGCGGCAACAGTAGCAGCCACTTCGGTCGGATGGTGACCATAATCATCTAACAGCAGCACCTTACCACGGCCGGTGTCAAACTCGCCGTATTGTTGAAAACGCCGGCCTATACCTTCGAATTTATTTAATGCCGCCAAAATTGCCTGCTCTGCAATGCCCTCGTCCTGCGCCAGCGCAAATACCGCTGTGGCGTTAAGTGCATTATGCCGGCCCGGTAAATTCAGGCTGATTTCGCGCTGGTTACCGGCCGGATCGGTGATCACAAACTGGCTGCGGGTGCCTAACTGACTAAACTCACTAATCCGGTAATCGGCATCTTCGCTAAAGCCATAGGTCAGCACAGTGCGACCAATTTGCGGGATCAGGCCGCGCAGCACAGCATCATCCAGGCAGACGACCGCTAAGCCGTAAAACGGCAGATTATGCAAAAACTCCAGATAAGTGGCTTTTAGCTTTTCAAAGTCACCCTGATAGGTATCCATATGGTCGGCTTCGATATTAGTAATTACCGTCGCCATCGGCTGTAAATGTAAAAAGGAGGCATCACTCTCGTCGGCTTCAGCAATCAGATAGCGTCCGGCGCCCAGCCGTGCATTAGAGCCGGCAGAATTTAACAAGCCACCAATAACAAAGGTCGGATCGGCACCGGCTTCAGCAAAAACAGACGCCATTAAACTGGTGGTCGTGGTTTTACCATGCGTGCCGGCGATGGCGATACCGTGGCGAAAGCGCATCAGTTCACCTAACATTTCTGCCCGGCGTACTACCGGGATCCGCTGTTCGCGCGCCGCAGCCACTTCAGGGTTTTCCTGCTTGATGGCGCTGGAAACCACCACCACACTGGCACCCTGAACATTATTGGCAGCATGGCCAAACACTATCTCAGCACCCAGGCTGATTAAGCGCTCGGTCACGGCACCGGGTGCGATATCAGAGCCGCTGACTTTGTAGCCCTCGTTTAGCAGCACCTCGGCAATGCCGCCCATACCGGCGCCACCAATACCGACAAAATGGATCCGCTCGACCCGGCGCATAGCCTGTTTTTTCTGTTGCAGTGTCGTAATCATACTACTTGTCCTGTTACTTGCCGGCATATGGCAACCACCTCTGCCGCTGCATTATCGAGCGCAAAAGCCCGGGCCTTATCTGCCCGGCGCTGTAGCTCGGTTTTATCTGTTAAAACGCCGGCCAGTAATGGCACTATACCCGGCTGGGCCAGCTGATTTTGCGGTAATAGCCAGGCCGCTTCGACACTGGTCAGACTGCGTGCATTTGCGGTCTGATGATCGTCAATGGCCGTGGGCAGCGGCACAAAAATGGCGGCAATGCCGGCAGCGGCCACTTCACTCACCGTCAGTGCACCGGCGCGACAAATCACCACATCGGCCCAGCGATAGGCAGCGGCCATATCTTTGATAAAGGCCTCAACCTGAACCGTCATACCCAGCTGGCGTAGTGGTTGGTAAGCAGCATCGACCGTATCGCGCATGGCTTCACCTGTTTGATGCCAGACCGCAACTTGCCCCTGTCTGGCCAGCTGCGCCAGTTGCGGCGGTAATTGTTCATTCAACGCTTTGGCGCCCAGACTGCCTCCGACCACCAGCACCCGTAACTCGGGATTCTGTTGCCGGCCAAGACGGCAATTAATCACTTCATTGCGTACCGGATTGCCAACCAATTGCTGCTTCACCGAGTCGGCAAAGGCCTGCGGAAAGGCTACCAGCACTTTCATGGCCAGCTGTGCCAGCAGTTTATTGGTGCTGCCGGGTACCGCATTTTGTTCGTGAATCAACAAAGGGATGCCGCTTAAGCGTGCCGCCAGGCCACCGGGACCACTGGCATAACCACCAAAGCCCAATACCAATGTCGGCTTCAGCCGTCTAACCAGGCGTCTAGCCTGCAGTAAAGCTTTGACCAGCATCCAGGGCGCCAGCAACTTACTGCGCCAACCTTTACCGCGTAGCCCTGCCACCTCAATCGGGTAAAAGGGTAAACCGAATTCCGGCACCAGCCGTGCTTCCATCCGATCTGCAGTACCAAGCCAGGCGATGTCCCAGCCATCGGCCTGTAGCGATCTGGCCACTGCCAACGCCGGGAAAATATGGCCACCAGTACCACCTGCCATAATCAGAGCCAGAGGTTTAGTCATGCTTACCTCCGCTCACCGCTTGCTTGCCCTGCAACCTGACTTCGAAATCAATCCGCAGCAGCAAGGCTGCAGCCATCAGCATAATAATCAGACTACTGCCACCATAGCTGACAAAGGGCAAGGTCATACCTTTGGTTGGCAGCAAACCGCTGGCCATGCCGGCATTGACCGCGGTTTGAAAGCCGATCCAGATCGCCAGGGCATAGGCCAGAAAACCATGGAAACTCATGCCTTTTTGCAGAGCCCGGCTGCCCATCAATAAGGCGCGGAACACCATCAGGAATAACAAGCTAAGTAGCAGAGCCACCCCGAAGAAACCGGTTTCTTCGGCAATCACCGAGATAATAAAGTCGGTATGGGCCTCCGGCAGGTATTCCAATTTTTGAATACTGTTGCCCAGCCCTTGCCCAGACCAGCCGCCACGACCAAAAGCCATTAAAGACTGCGTTAACTGATAGCCGCTACCAAAAGGATCAGCCCAGGGATCGAGGAAGGCCGTCACCCGACGCCAGCGATACTCGCTGTAAAATATCAGCACCGCGATTGCCGCCAGACCGGTGAGGATCAGCGCAATAAACTGCCAGAGCTTGGCACCGGCCAAAAACAACAGCACTACCGCCGTCGCAAACATCACGATAACGGTTCCTAAGTCAGGCTGCATCAGCAGTAACACCGCCACCACAAACAGCATCAGCAGTGGCTTTAAAAAACCCATCAGGTTTTCCCTGACCTCTTCATGCCGGCGCACCAGATAGCTGGCCAGATAAGAGAAAAAGAATAACTTCGCCGGCTCAGCACCCTGAATATTAATCGGGCCCAGCGCCAGCCAACGGGTAGAACCATTGACGTTTTTACCAAAAATCAGTACCGCAACCAGTAAGGCCAGGGCAGCAAATAACAATTGCATATTGTAAGTGTGCCAGAAACTAACCGGTAAACGGGTCACGACATAGGCCGCGGTGAAGCCCATCGCCATATAAATTAAATGCCGGATGGTAAAGTGCAGTGGATTACCGTGCAGCCGCTCTGCCACCGGGATCGAGGCACTGGTCACCATCACCAGACCAAAGGCCAGCACCAACAGCAATGCGGTCAGGAACATATTGTCAAAGGTACCCTCGTCTCGGGATTGCCACCAGGCATCCAAACGTGGGAAAGGGTTAAAACGTGCCGGCAGGGTTAAGGCTTTCATGGCTTTAACTCCCTGACGGCAGCCGCGAACTGTTCACCGCGATCGGCATAACTTTTAAACATATCCAGGCTGGCACAGGCCGGCGACAACAATACCATATCACCTGGTTTCGCCAGACTGGCCGCTGTTTTTACTGCCTGCTGCAGCGTTTTTACCTGAATGCTGTCAGGTAGCAGGGCCGCAAGCGCCGGGCCATCCTGCCCCAGCGTAATCAGCTGCTGCACATCGCGCTGCAGCGCCGGTTGCAATTCAGTCAGATCAGCGCCCTTGGCATCACCGCCGGCAATCAGGATCAGCTTGCCTTTGACACTGCTGCGCAGTCCGGCCAACGCAGCCAGAGTTGCGCCGATATTGGTGCCCTTAGAATCGTTGACCCAGCGTACACCGTTTCGCTCCAGTACCAGCTCACAACGATGCGCCAGGCCGCGGAAGGTTTTTAATGTGGTGGCAATCGCCTCGCGGCTGGCACCTGCCGCTAAGGCTAACGCTGCAGCAGCCAGCGCATTGAACTGGTTATGCTTACCAAATAAGCTCAGCTCAGACACCGGCAACAACGGTGCCCCGGCGACCAACAGATACTCCTGCTGCTGATGCTGCACTATGCCATAGCCACTACCGTTATCCTGCAAGCTCAAACCAAGTCTCGGCCCGGAGGTGGCTGGCAGCGTCAGGTTGTCTTCCGCGTTGTAAACCGCCAGCGCACTGTGCTGATAAATACGTTGCTTGGCGGCAGCATAATCAGCCAAATCGTTATAGCGGTCGAGGTGGTCAGCACTAACATTCAGGTTAGCCGCGGCGACGAGCTTTAAACTGTCGGTCGTTTCCAGCTGGAAGCTGGATAACTCCAGCACATAGACTTCTGCACTTTGCTCTGCCAGCGCATCCAATACCGGCAAACCAATATTGCCAGCGGCCAGTGCTTTGATACCACTTTGCTGTAACATCGCTTCGGTAAGGCGGGTGACGGTAGATTTGCCATTAGAACCTGTTATTGCCACCACAGGTTTAGTGTTGAAACGGGCAAAAAGTTCGACATCACCCAGCACTGTCGCACCCTGCAGGCGGGCAAAACGCAGTGCCGGATGTTTAACTGATAAGCCGGGGCTGACAATAATCAGCTCCATCTGTGCCAGACGGTTGGCATCTAGCTCACCTAAATAGATACCATCTACCTTTTCCGGCGCGATCTGTTCCAGCCCGGCTGGTTGCTTACGGGTATCCATTAACACCGGCTTCAAACCTTTTGACAGCAAAAAACGCACCGTGGCCAGACCTGATTGGCCCAGCCCGACGACAGCGATACGTTTAGCAGTCAACAAATCTGGCATAACTTCTTATCTCAGTTTCAGGGTGGCTAACCCTACCAGCACAAAGATGATCGACAGGATCCAGAAGCGCACGATCACCCGTGGCTCAGGCCAGCCCTTTAATTCGTAATGGTGATGGATTGGCGCCATCCGGAAAATCCGCTGTTTGCGCAGTTTGTAGGAGCCTACTTGCAGGATCACCGACAGGGTTTCCATCACAAAGATACCGCCCATGATAAACAGCACGATTTCCTGCCGTACCAGAATGGCAATCACACCAAGCACCGCACCCAGCGCTAAAGAACCGACATCCCCCATAAACACCAGCGCCGGGTAGGTGTTAAACCAAAGGAAACCTAAACCCGCGCCGATAAGGGCGGCGCAGAACACGACCAGTTCCCCGGCATAAGGTAGGAAAGGAATATTCAGATAGTTGGCAAAGTTTACGTTACCGCTGGCATAGGCAATAATGGCAAAGGCGCCGGCGACCATAATGGTAGGCACTATGGCCAGACCATCCAGGCCGTCGGTCAGATTGACGGCATTACTGGTGCCGACAATCACAAAATAGGCCAACGCAATAAACAGTAAGCCCAGCTGTGGCATCACCTCTTTGAAAAAAGGCAATAGCAGCGCAGTTTCTGCCGGCCGTTCGGCTGTGGCATAAAGGAAAAACGCGGTTAACAGCGCAAATACCGATTGCCAGAAGTACTTCCAGCGCGCGATCAAACCTTTGGGATCCTTACGGATCACTTTGCGGTAATCATCGATAAAGCCGATGGTGCCAAAGCTGACCAGCACAAACAGCACCACCCAAATGTATTTATTGCTCAGATTGGCCCATAACAAGGTCGAAATCAGAATCGAACCGAGGATCAACAGCCCGCCCATCGTCGGCGTGCCTTTCTTCGAGAAATGGCTCTCAGGGCCGTCATTGCGTACCACCTGCCCAATCTGCATCCGCTGTAAGGCGGCGATCAGCTTGGGCCCGAGGTACAGGCTGAGTAACAAGGCGGTTAATACGCCCAAAATCGCCCGGAATGTCAGATAGCTGATCACATTAAAGGCACTGATATACTGCGTTAAATACTCTGCTAACCACACTAACATGGCTGAGTCTCCTGCTGACAACGTTCTAGCAAGTCCTGTACAACCTTTTCCATTCTCGCGCTGCGTGAACCTTTCACCAGGAGCGTAACGTCTTGTTGACCGGCAATGATTGGTAGCAAATGCTCGACCAGCGTTTGCTGTTGACTAAAATGGGCACCAGTAACTCCAAAGCGGTCACTGGCGCTCTGTGATAACACACCAACAGTGAATAACAGATTAATACCGGCTTTTTTGGCGTAATCGCCAATCTGTTCATGGTATAAACGGGCGTCAGCACCCAGTTCACCCATATCACCGAGTAACAGGCCACGGAAGCCAGAATAGCTGGCCAGCAAGTCAATGGCCGCTTTTACTGATTCCACATTCGCATTGTAGGTATCGTCAATAATTTTCAGACCGGCTTTGGGCGTCAGCAAATTAGTACGACCTTTAACCGCTTGCATCCCGAGCAGACCGCGCTGTACTTGCCGTAAATTCAGGCCCAGTCCGAGGGCTGCAGCGGCGGCAGCCAGCGCATTAGCGACATTATGCCGGCCGGGGATTTTCAGCTGGATTTGCTCATTGCCCTGCGGGCTATGTAACAGAAAATGCGCACAACCACTGGCATCCAGACGAATGTCAGAGGCATAAAAATCAGCTGCCGGATTTTGTAAACTAAAGGTCTGGCAGGCTTGCTGTCTGACCTGCGCCAGCCAGTAATCGCTAAAGTCGCTGTCCAGTGACACTACTGCGCTGCCGGTATCAGTTAAACCACTGTAGATTTCAGCTTTAGCTCGGGCCACGCCATAAACATCGCCAAAACCTTCCAGATGCGAAGCGGCGGCATTGGTGATCAAGGCGACATCCGGCTTCACCAATGCCGTGGTATAAGCTACCTCGCCGGGATGGTTGGCTCCCAGTTCAAGTACCGCATATTGGTGCTCCGGTGTTAACCGCAGCAGGGTCAGGGGTACACCGATGTCATTATTAAAATTACCCGCAGTCGCCAATATCGGCCCCTGCTGGCTTAAGATCGCCGCCAACATCTCTTTTACCGTGGTTTTACCGGCACTACCGGTAATCGCCACCGTTTTCGGCGCCAACCGTTGCTTCAGTGCCGCGCCCAACTGACCCAAAGCTATCCGGCCATCCGGCACCAGAATATAAGGCAGGGCAACCGGCGGCTGTTGATTACAAATCAGCGCTACCGCACCCTTCGCCGCGACGTCAGCCAAAAACTGATTGCCATCGAAATTCGGGCCCTTTAACGCCAGAAACAGCGCCGCGCCTTCCAGGGTACGGCTGTCGGTACTGATGTTCTCAATCAGCCGATCTTCGCCGACTAAAGGGGCCTGCAGAATAGTTGCCAACTCAGATAAACGCAGCGGGATCATAGTGCCATCTCCCTTTGCAGCTGCTGTACATAGGCGCGCTCGTCATAGTGCAGCGCGGTCTGACCGATAATTTGCTCAGTTTCATGGCCTTTACCGGCAAGCAGTACTATGTCGCCTGCCTGAGCCTGCGCCACTGCTAACTTAATGGCAGAACGGCGATCCGGCTCCAGCACATAACAGTGATCATTACTAAAGCCAGCCACTATATCCTGCAGAATCTGCAGCGGATCTTCAGTGCGCGGGTTATCCGACGTTAGGATCACATGATCAGATAGCAGCTCAGCAAGTTGCCCCATCAAGGGCCGCTTGCCTTTATCGCGGTCGCCACCGCAGCCAAACACGGTCCATAAATGGTTACTGCAGTGGGCGCGCAGCGCCAGTAAGGTTTGCCGCAATGCATCCGGAGTATGGGCGTAATCGACCACCACAGTGGCGCCGGTTTTAAACGGAAATTGTTCCATCCGCCCGGCAACAGCTTTTAGTTTAGCGGCAGCCTGTAATAGCGCCGGTAACGGCTGTCCCAGCGCTTGCAGACAACGTATCGCTGCCAGCGCATTCTGCACATTAAATTCGCCAAGGAGCGGCAACTGCAACTGATAATGCACACCCTCAGCCTGTAGCTCGCAGTAAATACCTTGCTCATTTGGCGCCGCACACTGATAGGTCAGAGCAGCAGGATCGCTACAGTCCGCGGTTTTGCCATAGCCAAAAACCGGGATCTGACAATGAGTGGCATAACTACGACCGGTTTCATCAGACAGATTCAGCACCGCCAACCGACTTTGCGACTGTTGAAACAATAATGCCTTGGCTTCAGCATAGGCCTGCATACTACCGTGATAATCCAGATGATCCCGGCTCAGGTTGGTGAAGACAGCGGCTGCGAATTCCAGGCCGGCAACCCGCTGCTGCACTAAGGCATGGGATGACACCTCCATCGCTACCAGTCGTACACCGCTGGTTAGCATTTCGGCAAAAATACGTTGTAAATCAACAAAATGCGGCGTGGTGTTCTTTAGTGGTGTCAATTGCTGCCAAGGGCCATAGCCGAGGGTACCGATAATGGCGCTTTTCAGTCCGAGCTGCTCTGCCAACTGCGCGATAAAACTGCTGACCGAGGACTTACCATTAGTACCGGTCACGCCCACCAGCGTCAGCTGTTGTTGCGGGTGACCATAGAAACTGGCTGCCAACTCGGGTAACACTGTATTCAGCTCGGGCAATACCTGAACTCGCGGATCGCTGTAACTGCCGGTATGGGTGAGTACCAGAGCAGCGCCTTGCGCCAGCGCCTGACTAATAAAATGCTGACCATCGGTATGGGTGCCGGGCAGTGCAATAAAGACATCGTTTTTTTGCACCTGACGGCTATCAATGCGCAAATTCGCCAGTGTGCACTCCGGCACCTGGGGGCACTGCGCTGCTAACCAGACTTTACTGTTAACCGGCATTTTGTGTACTCCTTACGGCAGAGATCCTGGGCCGGCTTTGCGCATCCGGCGGTAAGTTCAGTAACTGCATGGCAGCACCCATAATCTGGGAAAATACCGGGGCCGCGATTTCGCCGCCGTGGTAGAAATCACCGGCCGGCTCGTTAATAACGACCACTGTTACCAAGCGTGGATTACTGATTGGGCCAACACCGGCAAAGGAGGCGATATAGTCATTGCCGTAACCACCAGCGACCGCTTTACGGGCAGTACCGGTTTTGCCACCGACGCGGTAACCCGGAATTTGTGCCCGGGTTGCAGTACCGCCAGGCGCGATACTGCTTTCCATCATTTCTAACATGGCCAGCGCATATTCTTGTTTTAATACCCGCTCACCTGGTTCAGGCTGCTCCACTTTCAGAATGCTCAGTGGCCGGTTGACCCCGCCATTGCCAATGGTGGCGTAAGCTCTGGCCAGCTGTACTGCAGTGACGGATAAGCCATAGCCATAAGAGAAAGTAGCGCGTTCAAAATCAGACCAACGCTGACGGAAACTGAAAATACCGCTGCTCTCGCCGGTTAAGCCGGTGCCGGTATCCTGGCCCAGGCCCAGATTACTGTATAAGCCAATGACATTTTGATGCGGGATCTGTAACACCAGACGGGCCACACCCATATTACTGGACTTTTGAATGATACCGCCCAGGCTTAAGCTGCCATAGTTGTTCGGATCCCGCACCCAGCTGCCGCCGATGCGCATCACGCCGGGACTGACATCGACCATGGTATCCAGTTTGGCGTTGCCAAATTCCAGCGCACTGAGTACCGCCAGCGGTTTCATCGTAGAACCGGGTTCAAAGGTATCGGTGATGGCGCGATTGCGGAAACGATGCACCGGCGTATTGCGGCGGTTATTCGGGTTAAATGACGGGCTGTTGACCATCGCCAGGATCTCACCGGTATGCACATCGACAACCACGGCAGAGCCGGAAGCTGCGCCATGCGCCAGCACGGCTTTCTTCAGCTCGCGATAGGCGACCGCCTGGATCCGCTGATCAATACTCAGCACAACATCTGCCGGTTCCTGTGACGCTTCACGCTCCAGCACTTCAATTTCACGGCCTTTGGCGTCTTTACGGAACACTTTGCGCCCGGCGGTACCGGTTAGTAAGTCGTTAAAACGCTTCTCGATACCCTCAACGCCGACATCATCAATATTGGTAAAACCTATCAACTGCGCCGCAACTTCACCGGCCGGGTAATAACGCCGTGATTCCTGGCGAAAATGAATCCCAGGCACCTTTAACTTACGCACATATTCGACCACCGCAGGATTAACCTGGCGTTGCAAATAAACGAAGCGCCGGCTCGGGTTATCACCAATCCGCTGTAGTAATTGTTGCGGCGTCATTTGCAGAATTTCAGCCAGTGCATGCCAACGCCGCTCATCGGCCGCAGCGTTGCGCTCAATCACTTCTTTCGGGTCAGCCCAGATCGCTTCTACCGGCACACTCACTGCTAACGCCTGGCCATGCCGATCGAGGATCATACCGCGCATCACCTTGTCGGATTCAATCCGTAAGGTACGCAGGTCGCCCTGAGTGACCAACATATCCGGCTCCAGCACTTGCAACCAGGCTGCGCGGGCAACCAGTGCCACAAAGACCGCACTTAAGCTGAGCATCACAAAAGCAAAGCGCCAGCCCAGCACTGTCGGCTGCTTTCTGGTTTTTGCCTGGGCTTTCGCTACGGGCCGCTTCATGGTTGCCTCACCGTGATATCCCGATTGCCGCTCGGTCTTTCCATATTTAGTTGCCGGCGGGCAATTTCTTCCACCCGGCTATGCTCGGCCAGCGCCCGCTGCTCCAGCAACAGGTTGCGCCATTCTGTATCCAGCTGATCACGCTGCTGGTAATTCTGATCCTGCTGGATCGTCAGTTGCCGGTTTAAATGTGCCATTTGCACTACTGCCAGAGCGGTTAACACACAAGCCAATAACAACAACAGCACCAGCTTGCGCTGCTGCCATTGTTGTCTGATTTGGGTAGATAACCGGATCTCGCTCATCAGAGCGTCCTCTCAGCAATCCGTAGCACCGCACTACGGGCGCGCGGGTTGGCCGCCAATTCAGCATCAGATGGCATGATGGCCTTGCCGATCAATTTTAACGGTACCTCTTGTTGCAGCTGGGCATTTGTCAGCGGCAAACCGCGCGGCACAGCTTCTGGCTTGGCATGACGCCGCATAAACTGTTTCACCAGCCGATCTTCCAGCGAGTGAAAGCTAATGACACAGAGGCGACCACCAGGTTTAAGTGACGCCATAGCGCCCTGCAGCGCCAGGTTCACTTGCTCCAGCTCACTGTTGATGTAGATGCGGATAGCCTGGAAGCTGCGGGTAGCCGGGTGCTTTTTCTCTTTGGCACTTTTGGGCACCGCGCGGCTTATCAGGTCAGCTAACTGGCCGGTGCGGGTTAACGGCTGCTCGGCACGGCTATTAACAATGCTGTTGGCAATGCGCCAGGCAAACTTCTCTTCGCCATATTCACGCAACACAAAACTGATATCTTCAACATCAGCACTGGCTAACCACTCTGCGGCTGACAAACCACTGGTTGGATCCATTCGCATATCCAGTGGGCCATCTCGCATAAAACTAAAACCACGCTCGGCTTCATCCAGTTGGGGGGAAGAAACGCCGAGATCCAACAAAATACCGTCAATTTTGCCAAAAATAGCCAGAGATTCGGCAATGTTCGCCAGGGCGGCAAAGGGGCTGTGAGTGATATGAAAACGCGCATCGGCTTGCAGTGGGGCTGCGGCAGCGATGGCGGCAGGATCGCGATCTATGGCATACAGCCGGCCTTGAGGGCCAAGCTGTTTCAGGATTTCCCGGCTGTGACCACCGCGGCCGAAGGTGCCATCCAGATAGATGCCATCAGCCTTGATCGCCAGGCCTGTCAGCGTTTCCGCCAACAGTACCGAAATATGCTCAGTTGTGGTCATTTACAGTACAAAATCCTGTAAGCGTTCGGATAACTCCACCGAGCCAGCTTGCGCCTGTTCCAGCTCAATATCAGCGGCCAGACGGTCTTGCCAGGTGGTTTCATCCCAGATTTCAAATTTATTAAGTTGACCCACCAAACGGATATTTTTGCCCAGGTTGGCATGCTGCCGTAAAAAGGCAGGCAGCAGGATCCGGCCGCTTTTATCCATATCGCATTCGGTGGCGTTACCCAGCAAAATGCGCTGTAAACGGCGCTCCTGCGGGTTCAAACTGGAGAGTGACTGCAATTTTTCTTCGATTTCTTCCCACTCTGCCAGCGGAAACAGCAATAAACAGGGATCATGCAGATCGATGGTACAGATCAATTGACCCTGATTTTCAGACAAAAGGCGGTCGCGGTAACGCGCTGGCAGCGCTAACCGGCCTTTGTCATCTAATGTCAGTGTGAATGATCCACGAAACATCGTTATTTGCCTGTATTAAGTGTTAACGGTCGTTAAGGTGGCACTCAATGGCGTGGCAGTGACACCTTAGTTATCCCACTAAGCGCGTTCTGCACTCCAAAATGATCCACAATTACCCACTTATCCCCACAATGAGACAGTTTAGGGTGCCACTTCGGCACCTGTCAAGGTAAAAACAGCATCACAGATCGAATAAGATCCCGCTAATTTCGCGGCTTGGAGGAAGTAAATGATTTAGTGGGAAATTAAATCGCTGCGGCAACGGAATAGTGAAACTTGCTATTGCGGAATAAATTATTCAATATAAAACCTCTGTCCAGACTGGCCAGCACATTATAAGGCGCCAATCGATGCTTAGTCTGTTGAAAATAAAAGGAATGTTAGACCAACTTTCTGCCAGTGAGCGTAAGTTGGCGGACTTTATTCTGGATAACTCTAACTTGCTACGCGACTATTCGTCACAGCAGCTGGCGGATGCGGTAGGGATCAGCCAGTCCAGCGTGGTGAAATTTTGCCAGAAACTGGGCTATAAAGGCTACCCCGATCTAAAGCTGGCGATCACTGAAGCGGTGGTCACTGCCACCACCCTGCAACGGGACGCACCGGAAAATAATGCTGAACTCAGCGGTCTGGCGCAGTTAGCTGAGCAACTGCAGCAGAGTTTATGGCAAGGCCTGCGCGGCTTGCTGACCATCAACCCGGAAAGCCGGCTGCAGCAAGCCGCCAAAATGCTGCAACAAGCCCGGCAAATTCTGTTAGCTGGCAGTGCTCATTCCGCCGTGGTAGCGGCTGATATGCAAAGCCGCTTACTGGAACTGGGAAAGCTGGCGCTGTTTCATAGTGATCCGGCGGTCAGTTTACAATTGGCCCGCACCCTGCCCGAGGGCAGTATCGTACTGCTGATTTCTGATAGTGGCGAAAATGCTGATTTACTGCGGCTGGAGAAATATGCCAAACGCCGGCAATTACAGATCATCTCCCTGACCCGTTTTCAAACCAGTGCGCAAAGCGCTGGGGCTGACGTGACCTTATTTACGCTGGATACTGAAACCGACGAGCATTTGGCTCGGCTGGTCACCCAACAGGCGCAGCAACACCTGTGTCATTTACTCTATTTGTTGCTCTGCCAAAGCCCAAGTTACCGCCAGCATATTACAGAGCACAATAAATTGCTGGCGTTGCTGGAAAAGAGTTAGTTTAACCACTCCAGGCCATCAATCGCAGTCACGCCCAGACCCGGCGCATCACCTATGGTGATATCCGGGCCGTTAAAGTTCACACTGCAATGCACCGGATTAAAGGCACAGAGCGAGGGCCCATCCAGATCGACCTTGGTAATCACATCAGCTTTCGCCACCGCAACATGTACCGCCGCTGCGACACTAATACTGCTTTCCAGCATACAGCCAATCATGCACTGCATATCGTAGAAGGAGCAAATATCGGCGATCTTAATGGCGTTGGAGATACCACCGGTTTTCATCAGCTTAATATTGATAATATCGGCGGCCCGCATCTTGATAAGCTCAATCACCTCGCGCGGGCCAAAGCTGCTTTCATCGGCCATCACCGGCGTATGAACCCGCTCGGTAATATATTTCAGTCCTTCCAGATCGTAATATTTAACCGGCTGCTCCACCAGCTCCAGCCGCACCCCGGCATCCTCCAGCTTATGCAGCGCATAAACAGCTTCCTTGGCAGTCCAGCCCTGATTGGCATCCAGCCGGATCAAGGCTTTGCCGGCCACCGCGTTATAAATGGCTTTTACCCGCTCTATATCGACGCCAATATCCTTACCCACCTTAACTTTCAGGGTTTCAAAGCCATTGGCGACCGCATCCAGTGAATCCGCGACCATCTTATCAATGTAATCGACACTGATGGTAATGTCGGTGGTCAGCCGCGGCACGCCACCGCCGAGCACCTTATACAGTGGCGCCTGATAGGATTGCGCGAACAAATCATACACCGCCATCTCAACAGCCGCCTTGGCGCTGTAATTTTTCATAATACAGCCTTGGATCAGTCGGATAATGTGATTTAAATCACTAATCTCCTGCCCCAACAGCTTGGGTTTGATTACGGTACGGATCGCTTCGATGATGGAGCCATGAATATCACCGGTGATCACCGCCGTTGCCGGTGCCTCTCCATAGCCCAGATGGCCGGTATCGGTTTCTACCACCACCACCACATCTTCAATCTGATTCACTGTCCGCAATGCCGTTTTGAATGGCGTCTTTAGCGGCACCCGTAGCATGCCCAGCCGGATATCGGTAATTTTCATGCGCACCTCGGTTAACGCAGCGATTTAATATTATACAGCCGGTGCAGATAACTCTGCTCTGCTGTCAGATAAAGTGGAGTCAGGGGTGTTACAGCCACTCCGTTCAAGGTACCGCGATAAAAACGACCATCCTGTTGGTAATAGGCCAGATCAAATACCGAATGCAGCACAAAGGGCTCACCGCCACTTTCGCCCAGATAGATCATCACATGGCCGGGGCGATACAGCAAATCACCGACCTGTGCTGACTTTAGCAACGCCAATTTGTCCGCCACCGGTAAATCTTCGGCAAAACGCCGGTTTTGCCCAAAGTCTCCATAACCTTGCTCACCGGAATTACGCGGCATCAGCAGACCAAAGGTACGGAACACATCGACCAGCAAGCCGGTACAATCAACACTGTTATAGTCATAGCCCCAGCCATATCGCTGCCCGAGGTATTTAAACGCCTGGCGCAGCAGCTGCTCTGTGGTGTATGGCAGGTAGCCCACCGACACGTCCTGGTTGCGCGCAATCAAGGCTGGCACCAGCTCTAGGTTGCCATCAGCGCCCCGTATGGGTAGCTGTACAATATAGCTGGCATGCGGATTCTGGCCATAAATACTGTGCCCCTGACTGGCGGCAGTTAGTAGCGGTAGCCGCACCCCCATATCCAGTTGCAGCTCAGAAATAGCGGCCAGCTCTGGGTTGAAATTAGTGTGCGCTCTGGCGCCGGTGATTACCAGAAAGGGTTCAGCTGCAGCATAGGCTAATACCTGTTGCCTTTCGCCGATCGCGAGCGCTGAGGTTTCTACCCAGCCGGTGTAATGATAGTTCTGAACCAGTGACCATTGCTGGTCCGCGGTTTGGTGTAACACCGCCAGCGGCTCACCGACGAAGACGGCAGTTTCCTGCAGGCGGTTTAAATCCAGCGCCATGGCGTCATTAAAGATCCGCAGTTTCGTCGGAAAGGCTAACAGCAAGCTGCGTCGGGTGACCAGGGCAAACCGCGTCGGATTAATCTCAGCAATGCCATCGCGATTCAGAGCAGCTTGCAGTGGCAACCAATCTGCTTCAACCAGCGCCCGGCCATCGGCGAAAAAGCGCGCACTGCCCGGAATACTGCTAACCTTATTCAACCGCTCTAACAACTGCTCGCGGGAATGACTAAGCGCGATTTCGGCGATGGGTTGCATTTCTGGCTGCACGGCAAAGGTGCGCTGATTAAAAGCCTGGATTTGTTGCGCGTCGAGCAGTAGTTGCTGAGCTTCTGGCAGTTTCGTCAGCCAGTAGTCTGCGCTTAGATGCTGTTGCTGTAGTAGCGGAATGTCAGACTGCCAGTCCGGGGTTTGGGCACGGCCACTACCCGGCAACAATAATGGCAGCATCATCAGCCAAAAACAGGTGCTTACAGCCAGTATTCTGTTCAACCCAGACTCCGTCGGAATGAAATATTCCTGAATTTGTTATTTTTTAGCATAAATTATTTTCAAAACCAACAAAAGATTGCTATGTTAATTTTGTGCAGAAAATCTACATCCCTGCACAGCGCCGCACGGCTAAGCAGCGTAACGATGAAATAATTATAAAGGGTGTAATATCCAGGAGAGATTGCAATGAAGTTGAACAGGCTCATTCAGTCCATTGCCCTTGCCGGCTTGGGCTCATCAGTCGTCATGGCGCAGGACACAGCAGTTCCGGACGCCGAGGATGCAAAAGTAGAACGGATCCGGGTTACCGGTTCCAGCATTAAAAGAACCAATATCGAAGGTTCGCTGCCGCTGACCGTATTTAGCAAAGCGGAAATCGATGCTCAGGGTATTACCTCCGCAGAACAGCTATTAATGCAGCTGAATATCGCCGGTAATTCGTCAGATAACCTGGCCAGTAATGGCGGTATCGTCTCAGAAGAGCAGCGCGGTAATAATGGTGTATCCGGTGCCAACCTGCGTGGTCAGGGCGCAGATGCGACACTGGTGCTGTTAAACGGCCGCCGGGTGGCAACGCACGGGTTAAAAGGTCGGGCAGTAGATTTGAATTCAATCCCTTTTGCAGCGCTGGAACGGGTTGAAGTACTGCGTGATGGTGCTTCTGCCATGTACGGTACCGATGCCATCGGTGGTGTTATCAACTTTATCACCAAGAAAGATTATACCGGTGCCGAAGTTTCTGCTTTTGCCGATACGACTGAAGCCGGTGGCGGTAATATCTACCGTACTAACCTGTTACTCGGTGCCGGTGATATTAATAAAGATGGCTGGAACGTGTTTGGTACTCTGAGCTACAAGAAAAATGAGACGCTGGAGGGTACCGATCGTGCTTTCTCCAATACTTTTCAGCCGGAGCGTGGTTTATCACCCGATACCCGCGGTACCCCTTTTGCAACAGTATTTAACCGGCCGGCGGCAGAACGCAACCTGATCGGTACCGGTTTACGCGATCCACGTGATGGCCTGAATATGATTGCCATTAACATTCTGGATTTACCAGGCGGTTTAGGTTGTGAAAATGGCGGTCCGAATATGGGCCCTTATGATGAGCGGCTCTGGAGTTCGATTTCGTCACGTTATGCCTGTGCCTGGGATTATCCTGCCGCCGCGCGGATCCAGCAGCCAATGGATAGTCTGGATTTTATCAGCCGGGCTTCTTTCAAGCTTAGTGATGAGCATATGGCGTACTTTGAGTTTGTTGGCTCAAAAGTTGATGTCAGCAAGGCGTTTGAACCCAACCAAATCTCTCCGGGTGCCGTTTTTAACCGGAGCACCTGGTATCCGGTAACAGGGGCATCGTATAACTTAATTTATACCGCACTGGCAAACTACTTTGGCACCAGCCAGCTAAACTATGGCGAACCTATTGCCTACCGTTGGCGCTGTATGGCATGCGGACCACGGCAGATTGATACCGAAACCAAATCTTACCGCATTAATGCTGCATTCGAAGGCATTATTAGTGCTTTTGACTGGGACTATGCCGTCGGCTTATCCCGCGCCTCCAGCACCTCAAACTCAATACTGGCCAGCGGCTATCATTACACCGATGCGTTACAGCAGGTTCTGGGTAGTGGTTTAATCAACCCCTTCCTATTCCCGGGACAACGCCAGTCTGATGCTGGTATGGCAGCGTTACAAGCAGCGTCTGCTGACGGCGTACGCTTGTATGACGGTGAGTCGTTGATGACACAGTTGGATGCCACCTTTACCGGAGGGTTAGGTTTCGAGCTACCGGGCGGTGAAATTCAGGCCGCTATTGGTACTGACTTACGCCGCGAGGAATTTAAGTTTAACGGTGATCAGCGCGCACAGATGCGGCCGATCTTTAATGCGCCCTTTGACAACGCTAACGTGCTGGATAAAGTCAGCCGCGATATTAAAGCGGTTTTTGTAGAGTTTTATCTGCCGGTATTAGATAGTCTCGATGTCAGCCTGGCCGGTCGTTATGACCGCTATGATGGTTTTGGCAGCACCACTAACCCTAAAGTCAGCTTTAACTATCGTCCGATAGAGGAAGTAATGATCCGCGGCGCCTTCAGTACTGGTTTTAAAGTGCCCTCTTTTAACCAGTTGTTTAACGGTAACACCGAGTCGCAGTATACCGGCTTAGATCTGGCTGACCCGGCAACTTGTCCGGGCGCAGTCGCCAGTGAGACCATTCCGGGTTGTGCCTCGATCCGGCCGGTGGAGATTTTTGGTGGTAAGCCAGACCTGAAACCGGAAGAATCAGAGCAGAAGAGTTTCGGTGTAGTGGTTGCGCCTTTTGATAACTTTAACTTTAGTGTCGACTGGTGGGAAATTGAGCGTACCGATACTATCCGCTCAGCACCTCGGGATGTTCTAATCAACAACTACGATGTGTTTCAGGCGAACTGGATCCGCGACAGCAATGGCCAGATCGTTGCTATCGATCGCCGCTTTATCAACTCGGGTGGTACCCTGACCCGCGGTATTGAAATTGACGCTAACCTGACCGGCGATTTCGCTGATGGCAAATGGCGCCTGAACCTGAACGGTAGCTATATTGATACCTTTAAAACTAAGGGACTGGAGACGCTCCCATACAGTCCTAACCTGGTTGGCGAGTATGTACGCTACTTTAACTTACCGATTAAGTGGAAACATACGCTGAATCTGAGCTATACCCGAGGTGACTGGAGCCATAGCCTGACCCAGATCTACCGTGATGGCTATAAAGACGAGTTGCCGGTGAGTGTCCGTAATGGCAGCTATACGCCAAGCGGTTGGAATCCCAACGTCAGTAGTTATACCACCTACAACTACAGCATGACCTACAGTGGCTTTGATAACCTGAACTTTACCTTCGGCATCAAAAACCTGTTTGATCAGGATCCGCCGTTCACTGCGCATCAGAATGACTTTGCTGCCGGTGCGGCCTGGGAGCCACGGATTGCCGACCCACGCGGTCGAGCTTATACCCTGTTGCTGGAATACAAGTTTATGTAAAGCAACATTTAGGAACTGGGCTGCTGCGGCAGCCCTTTTTTTAACTATTTTTTAAAACCACGCGCAAGCAACAACTTATCGCAGCAATTTACGGGATAACATTTGTTGCTTCACGCAACTTATCTTATAGTTTTCGAAGATATTCGCTCGGATAAGAAACAGGTGTTGAGTGGCGGCAGCAAAAATTAGTCCTAATCAAGTCCAGGTGGGATATTTTATCCAAATTCCGCTTAGTTGGTTTAAACATCCTTTTATCTCTAACAAATTCAAGGTTGAGACTATCGAACAAGTTGCGATCATCCGCAATCTCGACACCGAATTTGTATATTTTTTCCCTGAGAAAAGCACGATCGTACCAGCCAGCGAGAAAGTGCTCGAACCAGAAGCCTCTTTGCTACAACAACGCGCAGAGCATTACCGACTGGATCTGGAACGGGATAAAAGCGAACGGGTAGAAAAAGCAAAGGAGCAACGACGACAGATCCAACGTACCGAAAAAGCCTTTGAGCAATCGATGGTACAGGTGCGTAATATCATGTCAAAAATCAACAGCCGTCCATTACAAGCGGTTGATGAAGCTAAAGAAATGATATCGCAAATTGCTGATATTATTGTCAATGCCGATGCTCTGGTATTGCATATGATCTCGCAAGCAGGTAAAGAACAGGAAAGCCTTTACTATCACGTTCTTAATGTGGCAATGCTTTCTATGCTGCTGGCCAAAGATCTTGGGTTTACAGCTGAGCAAATCAAACTGATCGGTTTGGGAGGATTGTTTCACGATTTGGGCAAGTTGAAAGTACCAACACAAATTCTGCGCAAAGCAGAGAAACTTAACTCTGCCGAAGCAAACTTTTTAAAATTACATCCCAAATACGGTGTTGATCTTATTCAATTAACCGAATCGTTTCCCGATGCAGCGATCAGTATTATTGCCCAGCATCATGAACTGCTTGACGGTAGCGGTTATCCGGCCGGTTTGAAGGCAGAACAAATTGATAAAATGGCCAAAGTGGTGGCAGTAATCAATGAATTCGATAATCTGTGCCACCCTTTGGATATCAGCAAAGCTCGCTCACCACATCACGCCATGTCATATCTTTTTAAAAGCATGAAAGGTAAGCTTGATGCAACCTATATGGCGCAGCTAATCAAAATGATGGGAGTTTATCCACCCGGAACGATAATCGAATTAAGCGATCAGCGCATAGGTTTAGTGCTCTCAGTTAACAGCGATAAGCTGCTTTATCCTAATGTACTGATCTACGATCCGCAGATCCCAAGACTGGAAGCGCCGGTGATTACTCTGGAGGAGGGAAAACTCGGGGTGAAAAGAGTACTAAAGCCTGCATCCATACCCGCTGAAGTAATGTCGTACCTTAACCCGCGGGCACAAATTAGCTACTACGTGCAAAGTGATAAAAGCTAGCGCCCCAACATTCTTGGATGTTAAGGCGCTAACAGAAAAAATTGGAGTCAGCCGGTAAGCCGGGTTCTGTGCTCTGTTGCCAGAGTGGCAATCATTCCTCTAGGACTTAGGTCACCCTAAGCCTCCAGCAATCTACCCGCCCCCAACGCGGGCCGCGCCATAGGGGGCCTATTTGATCTTGCTCCGGGTGGAGTTTACCGTGCCACGAACTGTTACCAGTCGCGCGGTGCGCTCTTACCGCACCCTTTCACCCTTACCTGATCCCAGCTGTAAACAGCTAGGCCATCGGCGGTTTGCTCTCTGTTGCACTGGTCGTAGGCTCGCGCCTCCCAGGCGTTACCTGGCACCCTGCCCTGTGGAGCCCGGACTTTCCTCCCCTTGCTTGCGCAAGCAGCGATTGCCCTGGCCGACTCCGTGGCGGATTATACGCGAGAATCGCGTTAAGGGCTAACGCTAATCTGTTTGCCAACTCAGCGCCAACTGATAGAGCGCATTCTTCTTTTCGTTATGAATTTGTGCCGCCAGCGCTGCCGCCTGTTTCAGTGGCAACTCAGCGAGCAGGATTTTTAGCGTACGCTGCACATCTTCACGGACTGAGTCATCGGCTTTCGCCGGTGCCGGTGCAATCATCAGCACCATTTCGCCCTGACAGCGCTGTGGATCCTCAGTCAGCCAGCTGCTGATCTCTGCTGCGGTGCCACAAGCAAAATGCTCAAAGGTTTTGGTCAGCTCTTTCGCTAAAACCAGCTGCCGTTCTGGCCCGAACACCGCGACCACATCTTGCAGTGTATCCAGAATCCGTCGCGCTGTGTCATAACAAATAATGGTGCCACCGGCGGCTGGCACCTCGGCTAACTGGTTTTGCCGTTGCGTCGATTTCGCTGCTAAAAAACCGATAAACTGAAACTTATCGGTAGGCAGGCCGGCGGCACAGAGCGCAGTGATAAGTGCACAAGGCCCGGGGATCGGTACTACCGGCACACCGGCATCCCGACACTGCCGTACCAGGTTATAGCCAGGATCGCTAATCAGCGGTGTACCGGCATCGGAGATTAGTGCCACCTCTTCGCCCGCCAGGCATTTTTCAATAATGCTGGCAGCGCGCTGTTTCTCGTTATGGTCATGCAAGGCGAATAAACGGTTGCTAATTCCCAGATGCTGTAACAGCTTTCCACTGTGGCGGGTATCTTCAGCGGCGATACAGCTAACCTGCTGTAAGGTACGGATTGCACGCTGGCTTATATCGTCCAGATTGCCAATAGGCGTGGCTACAACATAAAGTGAGCCGATTTGTTTAGTCATAAGTCGCTATTTCATTGAGCTTAACGGGTAGTGTCAGTAAGATACCACTATTAACACCTTATGGTACTGTGCATTGTGAAAACCAGCAAACTGAAGCCTGTATTCCTGTTATCCTTCGCCGGCCTGCTAAGCAGCTGCGCGCAAACACCGGCCCCATCCGGGCTTGAGGTCAGTCCTATCGAGCGGCCGCAAGTTGTCGCTCCGGCTAAGCCTGACACCACAGGTCCTAAAGTAACAGCTCGTACGGATAGCGCCGAATCACTATTACAGCAAGCTGCCAGCGAGAGCGGTGAACGGCAGCAGCGCTTACTGCTGCGCGCCTCTCGTCAGGCCCTGGCGGAGCAAAACGCTGAACTGGCACTTGCTATTAGCGATAGCTTGCAACTAAGTGAAACAACCGCCATCCGCTCGGCGAATCAATTGCCATTATTACAAGCCTATCTGGCACACAACGAATTGAGCTTGGCCGAGCGCTTAGTTCAGAACACCAATCCGGCTCAGCTGCCGCTGGCAGATCGACCGGCATTTTTATGGGCCAGCGCCAGCCTGTATCAGCAAGTGGGCCGCAGCTATGCTGCTGCGCGTGCCTTACTACACTTGGACCAACTGCTAGCCGACAGCCGTCAGACGGAAACCAACTACCCTGAGTTACAAGCGCAACTCTGGCAGCAGCTGAGTAATCTGGATAATACTGAGCTAAACAACCTGAAAGTGGGCGCCAGTCAACGCAGCCTCGGCTGGCTGAATTTACTGGAGCTGGTACGTAACTATCTGGGCGCGCCGCAGCAACTGCAGTTTGCACTGGCCGATTGGCAGCAGCGTTATCCGCAGCTGCCGTCACTGCGCGAGCTGCCGGCGAATTTACAACAGCAACTGGCGTTAGAGCCCTATCAACCGCGCAAGATTGCGGTATTACTGCCTTTTAGCGGCCAGTTCAGTCAGCCGGCCCGGGCCATTCAATATGGCTTGTTAGCCGCTGCGGCTCAGAACCAGACCTCTGAGCGCCAATTACTGTTTTTTGATAGCCAGCAACCGATGGCAGCGCTGCAGCAACAACTTGCCACGGCCGGTGTCGATTTTGTCATAGGGCCACTATTGCGGGATCAGGTTGATGCTATCAGCCAACTGCAGGACTGGCGTTACCCGACGCTGTTTTTAAACAGCCGCGACAGCAGCCGGCAGCCACAGGCCGATCGTTTTTACTTTGCACTGAATATGGAAGATGAAGCCACACAGATGGCACAGCTATTCGCCCGTAAAAACTATCAGCGGCCAGTTGTGATCAGTGCCCGCAATGCCATTAGCCAGCGTATGCTGCAGCAGTTTAGCCGGCAGTGGCAACAGCTTGGCTTTGCGGCACCGGAAAATTACGAATTTACTGCCCGTGACGAGCTGGAAGCGCTGGTTACCCGGCTGTTAGAAACCGACGCCAGTCGTGAGCGTATTCGTCAGATCTCAGGCCTGATCAGCGGTAAGGTCGAGAGTGAACCGCACAGCCGGCGCGATATTGACGCCATTTATCTGATTGCCGATCCGGTACAAACCCGGATGTTTAAACCCTTTCTGGACGTCTCCGTCAGCCAGCATGGCCCACGCTTACCGATATACGCCAGCTCCCGCAGCTATACCGTTGGCGGAGATGCCAATGATCTGCGCGACTTAAACGGCCTGACCTTTACGGAAACGCCCTGGCTGTTGGGTGAGCAACATATTCTGACGGTACGCGAGCAGTACCTGCAGCTATTTCCGGAGCAGGATGAAAGCCTGCAACGCTTATTCGCGATGGGCTTTGACGCCTACCAGCTGGTGGGCAGCCTGAAACAGCAACAGCAATTGCCGTCGTTAAGCTTCCCAGGCTTTACCGGCCGCCTCAGTGTACTGAGTGACGGCAGCATCAGCCGGCAACTCAGCTGGGCCAGCTACCAAAGCAACCGCCTGGTTGCGGTGCAGGAGCCTTAAACACCTTGAATCAGCAGCAGGGAGCCTACTACGAGCAACTGGCCGCCAGTTACCTGCAACAGCAGGGGTTACAACTGGTAGCACAGAACTTTCAGTGCAAAGCCGGCGAAATTGACCTGGTAATGCGGCAAGGCTCCTGCTGGGTCTTTGTTGAAGTAAAGTACCGGGCCAGCCAAGCCTTTGGTGGCGCCCTGGCAGCCGTAACCTATAGCAAACAACAAAAGGTCCGCCGTGCGGTCCAGTGGTATTGTCAATTACACCGTTTAAATGAACAACCTTGCCGGATCGATGTCTTAGCCGTGCAAGGTCCGGCACCATACCAATACCAGTGGCTGCAAAACGCCTTTAGTTAACAGGAATCAGGATGCAGGAACATATCAGACATCTGTTTAGTGAAAATATCCAAACCATGATTGCCACCAGCGAGGCGCTGGCCGGCCCGATTGAAAGCAGTGCTTTACTGCTGGTTGATGCCCTGATCAATGGCGGCAAGGTGATTTGCTGTGGCGAAGGTGCCTCCCGCAGCCTGGCCAGCCATTTCGCGCAATTATTGTTAGATCAGTTTGAAACCGAACGCCCTTGCCTGCCGGCCTTTGCCTTGCAGGCGGATGCGTCCAGCCTGCAACCGGGCAACCAGCAGAACCATGATTATCTGGCACGGCAGGTACGCGCCCTGGGGCAAGCGGCGGATGTGTTGGTGGTGATTTCTCTCAATGGCGCAGAACAAAGCCTGATCCGGGCTACCGAAGCGGCCTTAACCAAAGATATGAAAGTGATCGCGCTGACCGTGGATAACAGCAGTGAGTTATCCGGTTTGCTCAACCAGCAGGATGTGGAATTAAAGGTGCCGGCACATCGCCCGGCGCGGGTGGTGGAGTGTTACACCTTCCTATTACATTGTGTCTGCGAATTAATTGATATGACGCTGTTCCCACAGCAAGGAGAGTTCTAATGGCTAAATTATTACCGTTACTGGCTGCATTGTTAGTACTACAAGGCTGCGCTGCCGCCGTCGTTGCCGGAGGCGCTACAGCGGTGACTTCGGCCCATGACAGACGCACCCTGGGTTCACAAATTGACGATAGTAGCATAGTGATGAAAGCGCGCCGGGCGCTGAGTGAAGATCAGCTGACTGCCAAAGGCAGCAATATCAATATCACCAGCTATAACGGCGTGGTATTGCTTACCGGGCAAACGCGCAGCGAACAAGTTAAAGAACAGGCGCAACGGCTGGTACAGGATATTCCGAGCGTTAAAATCGTACATAACCAAATCCGGCTGGGTAACAATACCTCCATGACCACCCGCACCCGTGATAGCTGGATTGCAACTAAGGTAAAAACGCAGTTGCTGGCAGATGAGCGGGTCAGCGGCCTGAATATTCGCGTGGTCGCCGAAAACCAGGAAGTGTTTCTGATGGGGTTAGTTGGTGGCGCTGAGGCTGATCGCGCTGTGGATATTGCCCGTAATGTCGAAGGTGTAGTGCGGGTAATTAAAGCCTTTGAAAACCCGTAACATTACTTAACATATCCGGCGGCTTTAGTACGCCGCCGGGTACTGTGTTAACGCACTGCACGTCTCGCGTTCAAAACACCAGCAGACGAACAAAATCCAACCTGCCAGGATTAACACTCCTGCAAGGCTTTTAGGATCTTAGAATGAAACTCCCGGTGTTTCAGGATCAATAGCACCAGCACCGTAACCACCATAAACAAAGCGGCATCAATAAACCAGGTCAGGGCCGCGAGCGAAAAATAAATCGCTCTTAAACCATAGTTAAAAGAGTGCCCGGCCTGATCAATCACCTTAGCGGTGCGATTTGCATACAACTGCTGCTCTTCCGGCGTCAGGGCTTTACCGTCCGGCGCGGCGCCAATCAGCACTCCGCCAAAGCCATACTGCCGTAACGACCAGGTAAACTGGAAAAAAGCAAACACATAAATAAAGGCTAATAACAGGATTTTTAGCTGGATTTGCATTTCCGACTGCACGCTCCACGGGATCAGACCGCTGAGCATGGTACTGAGTCGCTCACTGGAGGTCAGCACTGTCAGTAAACCCGCCAGGATCAGCAAACAGCTGGAGGCAAAAAAGGACACATTGCGTTCCAGGGTAGAGATCAAACCGACATCGGCCATCTTATTATCCCGGCGCAGCATCTGCTGCATCCAGTCATTGCGTTTGCGGCGCATTTCAAATGATAAGCAGGTCGACGTTTTCGCTCTTTTCTTGGCATACAGCGTATAACCAGACCACACTACACTGAACCAGAACACTGCTATGATATCCAACCAACTCAACATTTTTACCTCTCTATCACTAGGGCGTATTGTAGCACTTTAGCCGACCAGATAGGTGCCGGTGCCGAGCGCAATATGCAAGCCTTGCTCGTTATGCAGCTCCATCCGGCATACTGCGACCTTGTTACCAGCCCGGATCACCCGCGCCGTGGCAATAAACTCTTCACCACGACCAGGCCGCAGATAGTCGGTGCGAATATCAATGGTACTCATCTTACCAAACCGCTCTGCCAGTTCAGCCGGCGCCACGCTGCTAACCCGTCCCAGGGCACTGGCAACGGCCATTAAGCCGCCGGCCACATCCAGTACCGAGGCGATCACGCCGCCATGCAGAATTTGCTGCAACGGGTTACCGACCAGTTGCGCTGACCAACGGAAACGGACTTCAGCCCCCTCCTCATCAAAGCGGGTAACGGTTAGGCCCAGTAGTTTGTTAAACGGCATTTCGTTGAAGGCAGCGGCAATATAGTTAAGTAGTTGTTCCGGCGTCATTTTCAGCTCAGTGGTAAGACCTTTTCTGTCAGTGTAGCGGCAAAGGTGGCTGCTGCAAAGCCAATGCTGCTGTAAAACTCAGGCTTTTCTGCATACAATAGGCGTTTTTTCTGAGGTGCATTTCGGGTGTCAGAACAACTGCTGGCGGTATTAAAGCAAAGCTTCGGTTACAGCAGCTGGCGTAACGGTCAGCAGGAGATTATCTCGGCTGTGCTGCAGGGCCGGGATTGCTTTGTGTTGTTGCCCACCGGCGGCGGTAAGTCACTCTGTTATCAGTTGCCTGCACTGCAATTGCCCGGCGTAACTCTGGTCGTATCGCCGCTGATGTCGCTGATGAAAGATCAGGTTGATAGCCTGCGCGCCAACGGTATTGCCGCAGCCTATGTCAACAGCAGTCTGAGCCGGGAAGCGGTATTGGACGTGCTGAATCAGCTGCGTTATGGCGAACTGAAACTGCTGTATGTCGCACCGGAGCGTTTGCTGCAACCGAGCTTTCTGGAGCGCTTGCAGGAGGTTGGTGTCAGCCTGTTTGCCATTGACGAAGCCCACTGTATCTCACAGTGGGGCCATGATTTCCGGCCCGACTATATGGCCTTGTCGCAACTGAAACAACGCTTTCCCGGTGTGCCCTTTATTGCCCTGACCGCCACTGCCGATCCGGCGACGCAGCAGGATATTCTGCAGCAACTGGGGTTAACCAACCCTTATATTCATCGCGGTAGCTTTGACCGGCCGAATATTCGCTATACGGTGCAGGAAAAATTCCGCCCGCTGGAGCAACTGCTGGCTTACCTGAAGCAACAGGAGAATCAGAGTGGCATTATTTACTGCAGCTCCCGGCGCAAAGTCGATGAACTGACCGCGCAACTGCAGGAACGGGGTTATAAAGTCGCAGCCTACCACGCCGGCCATGACTCAACCGAACGGCAACGGGTGCAGGATGCCTTCAAGCGTGACGATATCAACCTGATTGTTGCCACCGTAGCCTTTGGCATGGGAGTCGATAAGCCGAATATCCGTTTTGTGGTGCATTTTGAATTGCCGCGCACCATTGAAGCCTATTATCAGGAAACGGGCCGCGCCGGTCGGGATGGTGTGGCAGCAGAGGCCGTGCTGCTGTTCGATCCGGCAGATATCGGCAGGATGAAACGCTGGCTGGAAGCCGAGGAAAACCCGGGCCGGGCCGAAGTGGTATGGCAGCGCTTTTTATCGATGGCGGCCTTTGCAGAAGCGCAAACCTGTCGCCGGCTGGTACTGCTGAATTACTTTGGTGAAGCGCGGCAACAGGCCTGCGGCAACTGCGATATCTGCCTGAACCCACCACAACAATTTGATGGCACCGAGCTGGCCCAACAAGCGCTGTCCTGCGTGTACCGGGTTGGTCAGAATTTCGGTTTACATCATGTGATTGAGGTACTACGCGGTGGCCAGACGCAGAAAATCCTCGATTTTGGTCATGACAAGGTCTCGACCTGGGGCCTGGGCAAAGCACTGAGTCACGATTATTGGCTGAGTATCTTCCGTCAGCTGATCCATTTTGGCTTATTACAACAGGATATCAGCCATCATTCGGTACTGCGGCTGTTACCGGCAGCGCGGCCGGTATTGCGCGGTGAGCAACAGTTATCTCTGGCAGTACCCAGGCTACAAAGCGTGGCGAAAGCCCCGGCGAAACTGGCCAATCAAAACTATGACCGTCAGCTGTTTGCCCGGCTCAGGGCACTGCGCAAAAGGATCGCTGAGCGCGATGATGTGCCGCCCTTTGTGGTATTCAGCGACGCCACCCTGATTGATATGTGCCAGAAACTGCCGACCGATAATGCTGGTATGCTGGCGGTAAGCGGCGTTGGCTATACCAAGCTCGGCCGCTATGGCGCCGACTTTCTGACCGAAATTAACGACTACTTAGCGGCCGAATTGCCTGCAGGCGGTAAGCTGGCGTAAAAGGCAGCGATATCGGCAATATCCTGCTCTGACAGTCCGCTTGCCATCGGTGACATCACCGCATGGCGGCGCTCACCATCGCGGTAGGCCTTTATGGCCAGCTGCAGGTATTTCACTTTCTGACCAGCCAGATTCGGGTACTCGGCAATCACCGCTATACCATCAGCGCCATGACAGGCCACGCAGACCGCGGCCTTTTGCCGGCCCTGTTCAATATCAGCCGCCAACGCTGGCCAGGCTAAGGCCAACAACAGTAACAGAACATGCTTGTACATTAGGATCCCTCTGTTTATTATCATTATCACCCTATTAATCCGCAAACTGGCCTGCTGCTCAAGCCATCTGCACGTCTATTCCGGAGTTTCTTTTGCTGCTGTGGTTACGCCGTTTCACCTGTCTGCTGCTGGCCATGGTCTTTAGCCAGCAAAGCTATGCTATTGAGCAGCCGCTGGCAGAGCAATTGTTGCAGCGCTCCATAGTGGTACCTAAGGTGCAGTATCAAATTACGGCGGTGGAACTCAGTGCCGAAGAGTTAGTACGGGACCGGGCGCTGTTTCACCAGTTTAATGATTTACCTGCCGGCAAGGCCACACTCAGAGTTACGGCACAACAAGCACTCTGGTTGCTGGTGCAACTAAACAATCCGTTTCCAGAAACCTGGCAAGCCTGGCTGCATTACCCATTTTTACCGGCAGATCGACTCAGCTTTTACCAGTTACAACCGGAGATCCCCAGCGCCCAGCTATTGGGCAAAACCGGTAGTTTGTTGCCATACAGCGAGCGCGCCCTGCCGGTGCGAGGCTATGTACAATCAGTTTCGCTGGAGGCCAATGGCAACGCAACCTTATTGTTGAAAATTCAGGATGCCTCCTTGTTAGGCACTGAGCTCAGGCTAGCCAGTTTACCGACCTTACTGGCCGAGGCGCAGCAACAGCTGTTAGAAGATGCCTTACTCAGTGGCGTATTGTTGTTGCTGGTTTTAACCATTCTGTATTGCAGCTGGTTACAGCGTAATACAGCGCTATGTTTTCTGGCCGGCTTCTATCTGAGCTTTGCGCTGGTATTGGGTATTTTAAACGGGCTGGCTTTTAATCAGTTATGGCCGTTTTACCCTGAGCTTAACCCGGTGATTCTCTATATTGCAGTCGGCAGTTGCCTGCTCTGTTTAACCCTGTTTAGCCGCCGTAGTCTGCTGCAATATGCTGGCTCCAGAGCCAGACAACTCAATATGCTCGCTGCTGCCGCAGCCTTGTTACTAATCTTTAGCCCCTTATTTGCCAGTGGTCCGCTGAAGCTGCAGTTGTTATTTGTCAGTGTCAGTGTAGCCCTCAGTATCATCATTATTCAGGCCATCTATATCAGCCTGACCACTGAGTTGAAGGCCGCTCCCCGCTACGCCCTACAAGCGACGCTCGGTACTTTCTGCCTGCTGTTTGTGCAAACCCGCTACCTGTCGGGGTTTGCCGAGTGGTTAAATCTGGCTATTTTTTTGCTGTTTGTCTCCAGTGCCTTGCTGTTGCAGCCGGCACGGTCACAGCACCTCAACTGACGATTTTTACACCAGCCTATTGCGTAGCAGCCATCCGGCACACTAAAATGCGCCGGCGGCAAGTCGCCGTTTCACGACTACAATTCATTAATAGTTATTTCGTTCGGAGTCTTTATGCAACGACTGCGTGAGTTATCGCGTCGTGTTGAGGCTGTGTATGGCGAAATGGCGGACACCTTTTCCGGTTATCAACGTGCCAGCGGCCTAACCTGCCGTGACAGTTGTGGTGAGTGCTGCACTCAAACCACCATTGAGGCGACGGTGCTGGAAGCGTTGCCGCTGGCATTACACCTGTTTGATCAGGGTAAAGCAGAGCAGACACTGACACAACTCGAAGAGTTACCAGAGGTATCTGGCTGCTTTTTTTATCAGCGTTTATCCTTTGATGGTAAACAAGGCCATTGTACTGTGTATCAGCAAAGACCCAGTATTTGCCGGATGTTTGGCGCGGCCGGCTATCGCGACAAACAAGGCCAGGCTGCACTGTCGGTCTGCAAGGTGATTAAAGCGGATAAACTGGAAAAATATCAGCAACATTTAATTATGCTGACCGCTAACCCACCGCCAATGATGATGAGCATTAAAGAGCAAGTCAGCCAATTGGATTATGAGCTGGGCAACAAGCACTACCCAATTAATCAGGCCTTTAAACTGGCGCTGGAAAAGGTGCTGTTAAAAGCCTATTACAGCAGTTTTGACGGTGAGCAAATCGCCTGAATTAATCTGAATTAAGCAGACAGCATGCCGGGCTAGCAAACCCGGCGTGCTCTTTTTATCCCAGAGCTAACCAGGCTCAGCGTTAAAACCCGGCTAGCACAATCTTACCTATTGCTTTACCGCTCTCTAACAGCGCATGCGCCTGCTTTAAATTTTCCGCATTAATCTTGCCGAAGCTCTGCTTGAGCGTGGTATTAATCTGGCCCTGCTCAATCAGACGGCTAAGATCGGTCAGAATTTGATGCTGGGTCAACAGATCCGGTGTGCTAAACAGCGAGCGGGTGAACATAAACTCCCAGTGCAGCGAAATGCTCTTTTGTTTGAGCGGCATAATATCAACACCGCCAACCGGGTCATCAATTAATGCCAGCTTGCCTTGTGGCGCCAGCAACTGCACCAGCTCAGCGTAGTGCTGATCAGTTTGGGTCAGGCTGGCAACGTGGCTGACGGCCTGGATCCCCAACTGCTGTAGCTGCGGTATTAATGGCTGATTGTGATTAACCACATAGTGCGCTCCGAGCTCTTGCACCCACAGCTGACTCTCCGGCCGGGACGCCGTCGCTACTATCGTCACTGTCGTCAGTTGGCGGGCCAGCTGCACCAGTATAGAGCCGACACCGCCGGCCGCACCTGTTACCAGTAATACTGGCTTTGGATGTTTCAAGCTGGGCGTCGCCAGCTCAAGGCGATCAAACAACAGCTCCCAGGCTGTCAGGGCGGTAAGCGGTAAGGCCGCCGCCTGTTCAAAGCTCAGATTCGCTGGCATCTTACCCACGATCCGCTCATCGACCAGCTGATATTCGGCATTTGAGCCCTGCCGCTGCAGTGCCCCGGCATAAAACACCCGATCACCGGGCGCAAAGCGGCTCACCTGCTCACCTACCGCCACCACTTCACCAGCGGCATCCCAGCCCAGCACCTTATATTCACCGGCGGCGGGCGTGACTCTCTTGCGGATCTTGGTATCCACCGGATTAACCGAAACCGCTGCCACCCTAACCAAAATATCGTGGCCTGCGGCGACCGGAGTGGCTAATTCTATATCCAATAACGACGCCGGCTCGCTAATGGCCAGTGATTGCTGATAACCGACTGCTTTCATCTTAGATGCTCCCGTTAACTGGTGAAATGGAACTGATTAACGCCTGTTGCTGTGTCAGGATCTGTAACTGCGCCTGCAGTAAAGTTAAGCGCTCGGCCACAGTAGCGGTAACTGGCCGCACACCGATTTTCAGGCCCAGTACGCTTAAGTGTTCAACCGGGCTGGCTGCCTTGAGCGCCGCGGCAACCTCCTGCTCGGTCAGCCAGGAACAGGCCGAGCCCAACTCAGGTGCCTGGGTATTACGGATCGGTTGATGACTGTCGCGCCAGGCACCATAGGCACTGTCTTCGCCGGAGACGCCGGAAAACATCAAACCGGCTAGCAGCCCTGCGTCTTTTGCCGCCTGAATGTGTGCAATAGCCGCAGCGGGATCACGACCTTCAAATACCGAACGCCCCCAGTTAATCACCACGCCAACCGGGGCAGCACCCTGCTGTTTTAACTGACTTAAGACGGCAAGCTCATCGCTCAGGCTCAAAAAGCCCTTAGATGGCAACTGCGGTGGCAGATAGGCATCACAATGCTCGACCAGCAGCTGGGCACCCTGCCAGTCCCAACTGAGCAGCTGCTGCATCGACGCCATAAAGCAGGCGGCACTACCTGCAACCTTGTCCCGTGCCGGCGCTGTGTGCAGCATGATAGCTTTAACCGCCTGTCGCCCCAGATGCTGATTTAACTTCAGAATCGCCTGGCGGGCGGCCTGCATAAAGTCGAGTGCCGCCTGGCGCCCCGCCGGATCGGTCGATGCCAGCCCGAAGCCGGGCTGAGTCGCCAGTGCATTCATCACCCCGGGAATAGTCGTAAATACATAATCCCAGTGCGGCGCCAGATGCTGTAAAAACCAGGCATCATCATGCTGATGCAGTTGCCCGAGAAAGGGATGCTCTAGTCCTTTGACCTCTGCTAAGCCTGCCAGCCCACGATAATAGTCGGCCTCCAGCTGCGCGTCCCAACCGCTGACATTGGCCGAAGCGGCATAAGCACCAAGAAAATATCCCATGTTGTTCCATCGCTTAACCTGTGATGTCATTATCATAACCTGATTAGGCGAAAAGTCGCAGCCTGTTAGCCGCTCATCGGTTAGCATCTGCCGCGCGGCGCCGGATAATTGTGGTAGGCCGCGAAAATCCGTACACTGCACTCTCCCGCTTTTAACGTTAAGGTTGTTGTATGAAGTTCTTATACCTGCTGTTACCGCTTGCGCTGCTGGCAGCCTGCTCACCCCAAACACCACCGGTCAGTGAGGCCCTTAGTACAGACGCTGCCACCCCGGCGCGGATCTTTACCAGTGGTAAGCATTATCAGGTATTGAGCAAGCCGCTCACCGAGCCGGCCGCGCAGCAAGGCTTAACCGAATATTTCTGGCTCGGTTGTCCGCATTGTCAGAACTTTGAACCCTTATTAAAAGCTTATCTGGCTGAGCGGCCACAAGTCTCGCTGCTGCGCCGCCATCCGGCTTTAGGCGAGCGCTGGGCTTTTGATGCCAGTGTGTTTTATGCTTTGCAATTAGGGGGCAACGCTGCCCTGACGGATGCGCTCTTTACGCTGTACCGAGACACCCGGGTAGAGAAAAACCAGCTCCCTGATCTGGCAGCTATCAATGCCTTCTTGGCGCAGCATCAGCTGGATAGCAACGCCTTTAGTGAACTGGCAAACTCAGAGCAGGCACGGGCGCTAATGGAGCAGGCTAACCGCGAGATGTTGGATAACCGTATTCAGGGCGTGCCGGCGATTGTGGTAAAGGGTAAGTATCTGGTCGGTACTGAGTTACCGGACGATATTCAGTCAAATGAAGATTATTTTCAGCTATTGGATTATCTGCTGCAAAAAGACTAACGCAGCGCACCTAAGCTGAAACCTCTGCAGCTTAGGCTGTCAGACGCAATGTTAGCGCCAGAGCAAAACAGGCCGGATTAATCGCCCGGCCCGCTTAGCGTAAACACCAGATGTTTACGTAAATCTTTTAGCACAAAACCCTTTTTCAGCATTAACGCACTCAGCCGCTTTTGCCACAGCAATAACTGTGGCTGTGCTGCCTCTAACTGTGCCTGTTCAGCAAATTGCAGCCGCACCAGCAAAGACCCCGGAAAGGCTTCATATTCCATACTAAACCAGGCCTGCACTACACCGGCTAGTTCCGCCAGTGCCTGCTGCTCCAGACTGGTCACCGCCGCCATCACGGCGGCCTGTTGTTTAAGTTGTACTTTAGAAAGTTTTTTCATCTTGCTTCTTATTCAACAATACTGCCCAGCGACCCAGCCAGAGCTCCAGGCCCATTGGAAATTGTAGCCACCGAGCCAACCGGTGACATCGACTACCTCGCCGATAAAATACAAACCTGGCTGCTTTTTTACCTCCATCGTTTTGGACGATAGCTCATCGGTATCGACACCGCCTAAGGTCACTTCAGCTGTGCGGTAGCCTTCGGTGCCGTTCGGTTTAAAAATATAGCGCTGCAGGCTGTCGACCAGCCGCTCGATACTTTTCGGATTTAGCGCTTTCAGCGGCTGATTTTGAAACACATTAAGCTCTAAAAGTTTTTCTACCAGGCGCTTGGGTAGCGCTCGTGCCAGAGCGGTTTTTAGCTCCTGCGCCGGATGCTGTCGCTGCAACTCGGTTAGCAGCGCTGTTAAGTCCTGGCCTGCTACCAGGTTAATCGTCAGCTCATCGCCGGGTTGCCAGTAGTTGGAGATTTGCAAAATCGCCGGGCCGCTTAGGCCGCGATGGGTAAACAGCATATCCTCCGGAAACAGGACCTCATTGGCCTCGGCGGTCACCGGCAGCGACACTCCGCTGATTTCTTCAAACACGGCTTTATCGGCCGGTTGCCAGGTTAGCGGTACCAAGCCGGCGCGCAGTGGCAGCACCTTTAAGCCAAATTGCTCAGCCAGTTGGTAACCAAAAGCCGTCGCTCCAAGATTAGGCAGGCTTAGGCCGCCGCTGGCAATCACCAGACTCTGGCACTGCCGGCTGAGCTGTGGCGTAACAACCTGATACTGACCATCCTGATAGCTAACCGTCGTGATCTCCTGCTGCAGCGCAATCTGCACACCGGCTTTATCACATTCCTGCTGTAGCATCTCAACGATATCTTTGGCACTGTCATCACAAAACAGCTGGCCCAGAGTTTTTTCATGGTAGGCAATGCCATATTGCTGCACCAGCGCAATAAAATCCCACTGCGTGTAGCGGCTCAGCGCCGATTTACAGAAATGGCGGTTTTGCGATAAATAATTGGCCGGGCTGGCATAGATATTGGTGAAATTACAACGCCCGCCGCCCGACATCAGAATTTTGCGGCCGATGCGCTTGCCATTATCCAGTACTAAGGTTTTACGGCCGCGCTTTGCCGCTTCAATGGCGCAAAATAAACCGGCCGCACCCGCGCCGACCACAATCACATCCCACTGCTGCATCTTAGCTGCGCTCCGCCACAGTGCTAAGCGACTGCTGATAGCCAGCTAACAGCGCTGCCCAGTCAGTATCCTGCCAGTGGAACTGGGCGAGTTTACCGCGCTCCTTATTAAAGGAGCGCAGCAGACGCGCTAAATTCTGCTCTGTCCACGGTCCCGGCTCACGGCGCTCGCACTTATCAAAATCAATCAGCCAGACCTTGCCAGCGCTATCCAGCATAATATTGCGACAATTCAGATCCGAATGATAAACCCCCAGCCGGTGCATCTGTGCGATCGCCTGGCCCACGGCCTGCCATTCCTCAGCAGTCATGGCCCTTTGCTGCAAAATCGCCGCCAGATCTTTACTGTCCGGGATCAGCTCAATCAGTAAGTCAGCGCGATAAATTAAACCACTACGCTGATACCGCGCGGCTACCGGTCTTGGCACCGCCAGGCCCTGCGCACGCATCCAGCTTAATAACTGGTATTCTTGCATCGCCCGGCTTTGTGCCACCGGCTGCAGCCAGAATTGATCATGCAGCAGCTTGCCGACCAGGCCGCCACGGTAATAATGCCGCAGCACCAGTTTATGCCCGCCGTGTTGGACAAAATAGGCGGTATTGCGGCCGCTGGAGCTACCAATCACCGCTTGCTGCTGTTGCCACCAGGCACTTTGAAACTGCTCAGCGGCGATATCAGTAAAAAACGCCGGATCGTACCAATAGCTGGCGTTACCGGCTTGCTTAGTCTGATAGGCTGACGTGTGCGCTAAAGGCTGGCTTGGCATAAGGGTTCCTGCAACAAGAAGGTTTATAGCATCCAGGGTGCGCGCCGTGGCGCCCTGCTGCCGGGAGAAAAACTGTTGGGCACGTTGCCCGAGCTGTTGACGTAAGCTGACATCGCTAAGCAGCTGACAACAGCTGGCAAACAGCTGCTCACTATCGGCTACCAGCACCACGGCCTGCTGTTGCTGCAGCTGCCGGTACGCCTCATTAAAATTAAAAATATGCGGTCCGCTTTGTACTGCTTTGCCAAAGCAAATGGCTTCCAGCGGATTATGGCCGCCGCGCTCGATTAGACTGCCTCCGATAAACACCAGATCGGCCCGCTGATACCAGGCCAGCAGTTCGCCCATCGAATCACCGACCGCAATTTCGGTGTCTGCTCCGGGTAACTGCCCGCTACTGCGGCGCCAGACGCTATACCCCTGGGCTTGCGCCAGCTGTGCAACCTTGTCAAAACGCTCCGGATGGCGTGGTACCAGTAACAGTAATAACTGCGGGAAGCGCTGTTTTAAGCGTGGATAAAGCGCCAGTAACTGCTCATCCTCACCAGCATGGGTACTGGCAGCGACCCACACCAGCCGCGATTTTAATAGCGGCGAAAATTGCGTTACCAGCTGCGCGGTTTGCGCTGGGATCGCCAATTCAAACTTTAGATTACCCGTCACTTGCAGGGTATTACCAAAACCCAGCGCCTGAAAGCGGCGGGCACTGGCGCGATCCTGGGTTAATAACAGGCTGATATTATTCAGTAACGGCCGGGTTAAGGCACTAAAGCGACGATACCCCTTAGCTGAGCGGGCCGATAAACGGGCATTAACGACCACCACCGGAATGTGTCGCTTTCGGCAAGCAGCGAGTAAGTTAGGCCACAGCTCTGTTTCCACAATTACCAGCAACGTTGGCTGAAGCGCGTCTAAAAAGCGCCGAACACTGCCGGGATAATCCAGTGGCAAATAGCAGTGCTGCACACTCTCACCAAAGCGGCTACTGATGGTCGCCGAACCCGTTGGGGTCGTGCCGGTAACGGTCAACGGCAAGGTTGGATGCTGCTGTTGCAGCTGCTTAATTAACGGTGTGGCGGCAATAGTTTCGCCTACTGAGACCGCATGCACCACTATGCCGCCTGCTTGCAGCCCACGTTTTTTTAAACCCAAGCTAAAACGCTCTAGCAGACGCTGCCGGTACGCCGGGTCCTTGCGTGAGCGCCAATAGAAATACAGCAGCAGCAACGGCAGCGTTAAATACAGCAATGCAGAATACAGATGCCTGAGCAACAGCCTATCCCTTTTATCGAACCGGCCAGCAAGCCGGGCTTTAGCGAAAATGGCAATTAGTATAACATGGGCAGCCAAAGTCTGCGCAGCGGCGGAAACTGCAAAAAGCCTATGAAAATTGTCCATATTATCCTGACCCACAGCTTTGCCGGCAGCGAACGCTATGCCGTTGAGCTGGCCAATCTGCAAGCCGAGCAACAACATGATGTCACCTTGATTTTGCATCAGCGCGGCGCGGAACAGCGGCCCAATGCCATTGCCCACCGGGTATCGCCCAAGGTTAAAGTGCTGCTGGTTGGTGGCTTTAAACTGCTGGCGATCTATCGCGCCCGTCGCCTGCTGCGCCAGTTAAAACCCGATGTTGCCCATGCACATTTAAGCGCTGCTTGCCGGGTATTACAAGGCGTAAAGGATTTGTGCCTGCGGGTAGCAACCCTGCATATTCACTATAAAAAACAGCAGCATGCCAAATTAGATGCACTTATTGCCATCGCCCCCTGGCAGTTGGCGGCGATCCCGGAGCCGTTACGCCAGCACAGTGTGCAGCTGGATAACTGGTCAGCTGCGCGCCCTGCCACTGCTGATGCCCGGCAACGCCTGCGCGCCGAGTATCAAATCCCAGCTGATGCCATCGTGATCGGCACTTTGGGCCGGGTTGAACAGAGTAAAGGCCAGGACGTGTTACTGGATGCCTTTAAACAGGCAGCGATCCCTAACAGCTATCTGGTCATTGTCGGTGAGGGTAAAAACTGGCAGGCGCTGCGCGAGAAAGCGCCGGCACAGGTTATTATGCCCGGCTTTAGCACCACCCCACAGGACTGGCTAGCTTGCTTTGATTGCTTTGTCAGTGCCGCCCGTACCGAGCCGTTTGGCCTGGTGTTTCTCGAAGCCATGCATGCCGGTTTACCCATAGTCGCCACCGCCTCAGAGGGAGCAAAATACTTACAACCACTGTTTAGTAATGAGCTGGCAGACATTGATAATGCTGCACACTTGGCCAAACTTTTACAGCAGCAAAGCCAGGATTTAGTGCGCCGGCGCTATCCGATGCAACGCTTTGAACCCAACGCCAAAGCAGCCGAAGTATTGGCGTTTTACTACCAGCAACTAGCAACAAAGACGTCGGGGTAGAATCCATCGTATTACTGCTTAATTCGACATTCGGGTCCAGCCCACAGGATTTGGCCATTTGCGGGCTTTGAGCAAAGCGAGCAGACCATAATGATGCAGATTATGTTTGAAGTTCGCCAGCACAAAGTATAGTCGCTGTCGATAAAAGATACTGCGCTTGATCGGCTGCTTTTGTTTACTATTGATACTGCTCTCAAAAGACAGATCGGGTTTGAAAATCAACGGCCAGATGGCTTCTGCACGGATCCCCAGTTCGAAACTGTATTGCATAGCAACATCAACTGGCCGGTAGAATGGCACCGCTGTCGCTAAAAGTTGTTTGGCACCAGCCGCACTGACCAGCTGCGCGACTGTTGATACCGGGTTTTTAACAAAAGCGACCCGCTGCCAGGGCCCGTCAGCGCCAGATGCGATAATTTTTTGCTGCTTATTTGGCATTGCCAGCTTTAATAATTGCCAATCAGCCGGTAAACCGACGACATAATCCAACATAGCCGCCAGATCACCATTAACAATAAAATCATCCTCCAGGATCAATGCAAAATCCAGCTGCTGGTCAACGATACGCTGCCAGCACCAGATATGACTGATATAACAACCCTTTTCTGCAGGCTGCAGTAACTTATGATAGCACTGTTGATTAAGATGTAGTGAATAATAGCAGTTTAATTCCTGCTCGCTCATTTGCCGGCCATCAGCTGCACTCACCCGTTCAATCGGTAAATCAGGCCAAGCCGATAACTGGGCCAGCGCACTCTGATAACGCTCAACTGAGCGATCAAGATTAATAATAAAGATTTTATAGCGCATCAGGTCACGGCCTTACTGCCACATATCTTTAACCCACTGCACCGGCAGTACGCGGCGGTACCACTTACCACTGACGCCGGCGATAGCATCCGGCGGATTTGGCTTGCCATGGAAAGCGACTATCTTAGCTCCTTTGGGTATGGTAGCGGGCTTAAACCAGTTCATAATGCCTTTTGGCAAGCAATGGCGTTTAAAGCTAACACACCAGCCTTCCGGCCAGTACTGCAGTTTTCCTTGCCTGGCCAGATTCTGAGTCACAAATTCTTGCTCATTGCGTACCTTAGCCAGCTCACGATCTTTATGGTTTTTCAATAACTCAATCAGATCGCTGTGTGCTCCAATCTCATAGCGATAAACCGAGGTATTACCAGTATCGTCAGACTTGTCCCACTCTTTTATAACGAAGAATTCGCCCTGCGGTTGAAAGAAGCAATCGATATTGTCAACAATCACCACATCGAGATCGATAAATAACGTAGGGCCAGTGAGGTCATACAAAGGATCAGCGAAGCTGGTTACCTTCAACCAACCGTGACCAAAGCTCCAGGGCTGACGCTCATCAAAATCTTTGAAACCAACTGCAGGTATGGGTTTCACTTCAATCTTGCTATCAATTCCTACACTGTCATCAGTTAGGCAAACAAAGCGAAATGGCAATGTGAGGTTGCGGCTAACCATCGAGTGCAGCTTATTTACGTATTCAGGGCCATATTTTTTACCCCATTTGATACATAGTACGTTTACTGTTGTCATAAATTCCTCGGCACTAGACGCCAGTTTTTGGGCTTTGCCCATACTTTGTTACCTGTTTGGAACGTTTCTTACTTAAAATGCGCTGCTTCTTACCTAAGATAAATGCAGACAGCGGGTTATGGCTAATCGCATACCGAAGCTGAGCAACAACCCTGAATTTATTTTTAAAGCTGCTTCGGCTAATATCCAGTTCAGGATACATTTCCGCCAACTTGCGTACATCATTCGCCGGGTGCAAGTCGGGGTTCTTCTTGTATAACTCCCCACCTAGCGGCCGGGTATGCACGACCGTTACAGCGTCAATTACTGCGATTCTATCGTCCGCACTTAACAAATGAGGCCACAGATTGTCGAGCCCCCATCCAGAGGGACTCTGTTTAAAAGTATGTCGCAGGGTTTGCAGAGCTTTCGCTGAAAAGACGGGAGCCATCACTTCAATAAAGTTAGTCAGACGTAACGCCGAATTATGTTGCACCAGTAAGCTGGAATGCGAAAAGTACGAATCCATACTAAGCGCCGGCTGGGCAAGCGCTAAATCGAAAGCCAGCATAAAACTAAACAAACGGTTTATTTCGCTCGCATTTATTAGCAAATCATCATCCGGGAACCATACTGCTTTGTACTGACTAATCAGGTCCCAGTTCTGCTCTACAATACGACCAATCTCCGGCCATTTACCGCCTTTTGCCTGTTCATAGTAAGTCGCTTGATCGCGATACTTTTGTGGTTCATCACCAAAATAACTCAGAAATACATCAAACATTGGTGCACCGTCCTGTAACCAATGTGGATGCAAAGAACGATCGCCAACACGGGCAACGATTAAGAAAGGCTTTATCATCAAAAACATCCGTTACAGTGGTGAAATGACAAAAACCGGCATAGCTTGCTTGGCGGCCTGTGTCTGTAAAAAGGTTTTGGCAGTTTGTAGGGCTTCGTCAATGGTGACGTCCATATCCAAATAGCGATAAGTCCCTAATCTACCGACGAAAGTAATAGCCTGCTCTTGCTGCGCCAGTGCCACATAATCAGATAACAGCTGCTTATCGTTAACTAAACGTACCGGGTAGTATGGTTCATCATCTTGAGTCGCCTGACGACTGTATTCAGCAAAACACACTGTATCCGCATGCTGTTCCCAAGGCGCAAAGTGCTTATGTTCGCTAATGCGGGTGTAAGGGATCTCTGGATCGCAGTAATTGATAACTGCTGTGCCCTGATAATCACCGCTGGCACGAATCTCTTTGAACTCCAGCGTGCGATAGGGTAAGTGGCCTAAACTTAAATCAAAGTAGGCATCTAAGGGCCCAGACCAAAATACGTGATCAAAGTCTGCACACTTTGCGCGGCTTAACTTCGTTTCCAGATGAACAGTGATATTCGGATGGTCCAGCAGCTTTTCAACTAAAGGGGTGTAACCGTGCTCGGGCATCCCCTGAAATTGATGATTAAAATAATTATCATCATAGTTAAAACGTAGCGGCAAACGTTTCAAAATACTGGCTGGAAGCTCTGTTGGTGATAAACCCCATTGCTTTTGTGTGTAGCCCGCAAAAAACGCTCGGTACAAAGCCTCTCCAACAAACTTCATAGCTTGCTGCTCAAAAGTTTCTGGCTCCGCAATACTATTATCAGCTTGCTGACGAATAAACTCAGCAGCTTCTGTTGGCGACATGGCCTTACCAAAGAACTGATTAATGGTGTGCAAATTAATTGGTAACGAATAAATTTTGCCACCCGCATTCGCTTTGACACGATTGACATAAGGTTTAAAGACGCTAAGTTGATTTACATAGCGCCAAACATGTTCTTTATCGGTATGAAAAATATGAGGGCCATATTTATGAACCATCACACCGCTTAGGGCGTCGCGGGCAGAAAAACAGTTACCAGCGATATGCGAGCGAGGCTCAAACACCGCAACCTTATAACCTGCTTGCGCCAATTCATTCGCAATAATAGCGCCGGAAAACCCCGCCCCAGCAATCCCTATTGATTTCAAACTATTTTTCCTATAACAACAGTTAAGAATTTAACTGGCCGCGTCACCTTGCGGCCAGCTTTCATTGCAGAGAGTTATTATAACGCAGCCAATAGCACTTCGGCTTTACTGACTTCAAAGGTTTTTGGTGGTTCGACATTTAGCAGGGTAACAACACCATTCTCGACAATCATCGCATAGCGCTGCGACCGCAAACCACCAAAGTCGGCCGTTTCCATTGTTAGGCCAATGGCTTTATGAAAGCTGCCACCACCGTCGGCTAAAAAGGTAATTTCTTCCGCGTTCTGGCTATCCGCCCAGGCTTTCATCACAAAGGCATCGTTGACGGCGGTACAAACGATAGTGTCCACGCCTTTAGCTTTAATTTGATCGGCCAGCGCAATATAGCCTGGCAAATGCGCGGCAGAACAGGTCGGCGTGAACGCTCCCGGCACGGCAAATAACACCACCTTTTTGCCGGCGAAAACTTCGCTGGTAGTGGGGTTTTTCATGCCATCGGCTGTTAATTGTGAGAAGCTGACTTCTGGTAATCTATCGCCTACTTTAATCATTGCTTATTCCTTAGTGCGCCATGGCGCAAAGCTATTAAATTAATATCAGGCAATCGCCTGATTTATATACACATCAAAGCGGTTATTCTTGCCCTTCACCACCAACTGCGGGCTTTGCTGCGCCAGTACTTCGGCATAACCGGGGCGCTTTACCACCACCCGGTAGCGCGCCAGCTGTAATGCCGGCGCCAGCAGTGCATCAGCATCGGTATCACTGCCCACCACATCATGAAAGGCGCGCATTTCTTTTTTCACCAGCGCCGATTTTTCGCGTGGCGGGAACATCGGATCCAGATAGACCACATCGGCTGGCGGCAGTTCCGTCAGCGCCTGCAATGCCGGGGCAAAATGCAGTTGCATCCGCGCAGCGAGGTCTGCTGTGACCGGATTGGCCGCGGCCCGGCGCAAACCATCATACAGCAGTGCCGCCACCAGCGGATTACGCTCTACCAAGGTTACAGTAGCGCCAAGATTAGCCAGTACCAGGGCATCACGCCCTAAACCGGCGGTGGCATCAATAATACTCAGGTTACGCTTTTTGTTCAGGCCACAGGCTTTAGCAATGGCTTCGTCTTTGCCACCACCAAACTGGCGCCGGTAACTGGCCGCACCGCTGGCAAAATCGACCAGAATATCGCCCTGCTTTGGTAAGTCGGCATGGCGCAATACCAGCGCCTGATCTGCCCAACAGAGGTACCAACCAGTTGGCTCAGCAATAACGGTTAACGGGAAACGCTGCTGCAGCTTAGCGGCATAGCCGGCTGGCAGTGAACTGACTAATACACTCATTGCTGCATTCCGGCATAGTTTTCGCCAATACTCAGCGCTATGGTTTGACTAATTTGCTGCAAACTTAGTCCGGATTCCTGCTGCCATTGGTTAAACTGCTGCTGGATCTGTTGCAGACTCTTTTTACTGCTGCTACTGCCATCAAACACCCCATAGGCTTTCAGATAGGCTTCAACATCCTGAGTTAGCAAAAAGGTATCTTTACCGATGGCACGCAGCGCATAAGGACCGGTATTGCCACCCAGCCGGGCGCCATGCTTTTTCAAATAAGCCCAAAGCCCGACAATATCGCTTGTTGGCCAGTTGGCGATAAAGTTCGCAAAGCTGCCATGCTCACGCTGCAGATGATAAATCATCAATGCATTATCACGGATGGTAAACACCTTGCTTAAATTGCGGATAATCCGGGGATCCTGTGCTTTTTGCTCCAGCATTTCATCACTGAGCAGCAGCATTTTTTCGATATCAAAGTCGAAAAACACTTCGCAAAAGCCCGGCCATTTTTGCCGCACCACCCGCCAGACAAAGCCCGACTGAAAAATTTTCTTGGTCAGCTCTGCTAACAGCAGATTATCCGGTAAGGCCGAGAGTTCTGCAGTAGTGCGTGGTTCACTCAGCAAAGCATGCAGCGCCGCCGGGCCGCCTTTACGGGCCTCGGCGCGCTGTAAGATCAGTTTAAAAGATTCTGCCTGACGCAAGCGTCTAACCTCGATCGTGGCCGTGTCTGTAACGGCCCTTAGCGTTGGAAGGATTAATAGGTTACTTCATTAACCAGCGTACATTGACCGTTAACCAGTTGCACCTGCGGCTTAGGCACCACTGCACAGTCGGACATCCGGCCCAGCCGCAGATTCTCAGCCTCTGCCGCCTGATTATAGGCTTCCAGTTTCTTTAACAGTGCCGCCTGGTCCTTACCTTTGGTCGAGACCGCAACATATTCCGCCGGCCCACCACAAGGCTTATGCCCCAGCGGTAACACCAGACACTGCTGCACATTGTCGGCGCTTTTATCGGCGATCAGCGCCAAGACTTCGCGGCGCAGCTCGTTGACGTCAGCGACTTGCTCAATTTGACTCATCAGTTGCTTCCTCGCCTGGGTCGCTTTTATTGGGTCTCGCTGCGGATCAATAGCTTCTACCAGCGGCGCCGGTGCAACCCGGGCGTCACCGCTGCCGGCCGCCTGTTGGCAGCCACTGAGTGTTAAGGCTGCCGTCGCCAGCAACAGCGGGAATAACTTGCTCGGGATTAGCTTGCTCATAGATTGTCCTTAAAGTAATACGGTATCCAGCTTAACTGGCGATGCCCATATGTCGCAGCAAGGCCTCATTTGATGGCTCACGACCACGGAAACCTTTAAATAGCTCCATTGGCTCGGCACTGCCACCTCGCTCTAAAATCCAGTGCAGGAAATCCTGGCCGGTTTGCGGGTTAAATACGCCTTCTTCTTCAAAACGGCTAAAGGCATCGGCCGATAACACTTCGGCCCACAGGTAACTATAATAGCCTGCGGCATAGCCACCGGCAAAGATATGGCCAAAACTGTGCTGAAACCGGTTAAAGCGTGGCGGCACTATCACTGATACCTGGCTGCGCACCTCATCCAGCAAATGTTGCACCCGACCGCCCAGCGCCGGTTCGTACTCGGCATGCAGCCGCATATCAAACAGAGCAAATTCCAGCTGCCGCACTAAAAACAGCGCCGACTGAAAGTTTTTCGCCGCCAGCATTTTTTGCAGCAAGTCGGCCGGCAGTGGCTCGCCGCTTTCATAATGGCCGGAGATCAGCTGCAACGCTTCGGGCGCCCAGCACCAGTTTTCTAAAAACTGGCTTGGTAACTCCACCGCATCCCAAGCCACACCATTAATACCGGCCACCGCAGCGGCATCGACCTGGGTTAGCATATGATGCAAGCCATGACCAAATTCATGGAACAGCGTAATCACTTCATCATGGGTAAACAGCGCCGGCTTGCCGCCGACCGGTTTATTGAAGTTACAGGTCAGATAGGCGACCGGCGTTTGCAACTGGCCATCGGCCAGCCAGCGCCGGCCACGACAATCATCCATCCAGGCACCGCCACGTTTTTTGCTGCGGGCATACAGATCCAGATAAAAGCTGCCGCGTAAGCTGCCATCGGCAGCGAAAATATCATAAAACTGTACATCCGGGTGCCAGACGTCGACGCCGTCACGCACCGCAATCCGAATACCAAACAGTTTTTCTAACACGGTAAATAAGCCCGGCACCACCTTAGTAGCCGGGAAATAAGGCCGTAACTGCTCGTCGGATACCGCGTAACGGGCTTGCTTCAATTTTTCGGCATAGTAGCTGATATCCCAGGCGTTTAAGCTGCTGACACCATACTCAGTTTGCGCAAAGGCGCTAAGCTCTGCCAAATCACGCTGCGCCTGTGGTTTCGCCCGGCGCGATAAATCAGTTAAAAAGTCCAGCACCTGCGCCGGGTTGTCGGCCATCTTGGTCGCCAGCGACTCTTCGGCGGCATTATTAAAATCCAGCAGCTGCGCCAGTTCATGCTTTAAAGCCAGGGTTTCTTCAATAATGGCGCTATTATCAAACTGACCGGCCGTCGGGCCCTGATCTGAAGCGCGGGTACAATAGGCGCTGTACATTGTTTCGCGCAGGGCCGCATTATCGGCATAGGTCATCACCGCGATATAGCTGGGGAATTCCAGCGTAAATACCCAACCTTCCAGCTCACGCGATTTCGCCTCTTCAGCAGCGGCTAAGCGTGCATCCTCCGGTAAACCAGCGAGCTCAGCCTCATCTGTGACCTGTTTAAACCAGGCCTGAGTCGCATCCAGCGTATTGTTGGAAAAGGTGGAGCTTAATTCCGACAGCCGGCTTTGGATCTCGCCATAGCGCTGCTTTTTCTGCTCTGGCAAACCGATACCGGATAACTTGAAATCACGCAGCGCATTGGTCACCACCTTTTGTTGCGCGGTCGTCAAACCGGCAAACTCCGGACTTTGCGCCAGCGCCTGATACTTTTGATACAGGCCCTCATGCTGCCCCAGCCAGGTGCTAAAATCAGATAACAGCGGCAAACAGCTCTCGTATGCCGCTCGCAGCTCCGGGCTGTTGGCTACAGAATTTAAATGCGATACCGGTGACCAGAGCTTATTTAGCCGATCCGAACCCTGCTCTAACTGCTCCACTATCGCCTGCCAACTGATCTCGCTACTGGCAACCACCTGCTCAACCACGGCTCTGGCGTCACTGATCGCCTGCTCCACCGCAGGTTTTACCTGCTCGGGCTGAATTTTCGAAAAGGGTGGTAAGTCAGTAAAGCTTAGTAACGGATTATCGCTCACGGCAGTCATCGGCAGGGTTCCTGTAAAATTCGCTATTATGAATATGTTGGGGCCGGCGGGCATATTGTCAAGCGCCAGTAGCCGTGTGTTTGCTAAATCCTGCGGCTTGACGCTTGTATTGCGCGCTGGTTAGCCCTATATCTGCTCTATCTATCAACTTAGGGTTTAACCTTAAATTCCGGTTCATCTTTACCCTATTAACTGACAGGCCCTGTTATGACTCGTCATTATAATTATCTTGCTATCGGTGCTGGTAGCGGCGGTATCGCCTCAGCTAACCGTGCTGCCCAACGCGGTGCGACAGCGGCTGTTATTGAAGCCAAAGCCGTAGGTGGTACCTGTGTTAATGTCGGCTGCGTACCGAAAAAGGTAATGTGGTACGGCGCCCATATTGCTGAAGCGGTAAAATATAGCCCCAGCTATGGTTTTAACCTGCAGCAACAGGGCTTTGCCTGGGACACGCTGGTCAAAAACCGTGAAGCCTATATTGAGCGTATTCATGGCGCCTATCAGCGTGGTTTTGCCAGCAATGGCGTGGAACTGATCCAGGGCTTTGCCCGTTTTGTCGACCACAGAACAGTGGAAGTCAACGGTGAGCGTATTACCGCCGATCATATCACTATTGCCGTTGGCGGCCGCCCAACCAAGCCTGATATTCCGGGGGCTGAGTTGGGGATCGACTCCGACGGCTTTTTTGCCCTGACGCAACAACCTACCAAAGCAGTCGTCGTCGGTGCCGGCTATATCGCAGTAGAAATTGCCGGTGTGTTGCATGCCCTTGGCACTGAAACGCATTTATTAGTGCGGGGCGATCGGCCACTGCGCAGCTTTGATCGCGATATTACCGACGCCCTGCTCAGCCGGATGCAGCAAGATGAAATGCAATTGCATACCGAAGCCGAGGTAGCGAAAGTGGAAGCTGCCGGCGAAGGCCGGCTAACCGTTTATCTGAAAAATGGCAGTATCCTGTTTAATGTCGATTGTCTGATCTGGGCGATTGGCCGTGAACCGGCAACCGATCAGCTTAACCTGGCCGCCGCTGGTGTGGTGGCAGATAGCGAAGGCTATATCCGCACCGATGCTTATCAAAATACCAATGTACCCGGTATTTATGCGGTGGGTGATATTACCGGCGAAGCACAACTGACGCCGGTGGCAGTAAAAGCTGGCCGTATGCTGGCCGAGCGCTTATTTAATCCGGCTATGCCGGATGCGAAAATGGACTATTCGCTGATCCCCACTATCGTCTTTAGTCACCCGCCCATCGGCACTATCGGCTTAACCGAAGCCGAAGCCGTAGAAAAATACGGCAAAGAGCAGATCAAAGTGTATCGTTCCAGCTTTGCGGCCATGTACAACGCCATTACCCCGCACCGCGCCCTCAGTACCTTTAAACTGGTGTGCTTAGGCGCAGAAGAAAAAGTCATTGGCTTGCATGGCATTGGCGAAGGCATGGACGAAGTGCTGCAGGGTTTTGCCGTTGCCATTAAAATGGGCGCCACCAAGGCTGACTTTGATGCCACCGTCGCGCTGCATCCGACTTCGGCGGAAGAGTTCGTTACTCTTAAAAACTAGTGCTGGAAAACGTAAACTATAAAATTGACACCTCTGGAAAACCGACTAGATTCATGATTAGTGTCTTGCTAATCATGGAGCTGGTATGGTCTTTATCATTGACTCTGATGACTTCGACGTCCCAATACCGCATATCTCAAAAAATCTGGATAGAAATATAAAGCTAAGTGGCTTTCCAACATTTTATTCAGCTTCTGGCGAATATCTGCAACCAGTAAATCTTTGGCTCAACTTCTTGGTAAACGTAAGGAAAGCCAAAAACATCAATTCAAACGTAAGAGCAATAAAGCGATATTGGAACTTTCTAGAGAATAACGGCTTACCTTGGGATCACTTCCCTAAACAAAAAAGTTTGAAACCAACCTACAGGTTTAAAAATGATGATTTGTTGTTATCCGCAAGGAGTGGTGCGATTCAGCTGTCAACAGCTGCTACATATATCAGCCATGTAGTTGGTTTTTATAAATGGGCTGGTCATGAAGGACTGATTCAGTTCTCGGAAGAAAACAAACCATTTGAAATGGAGTTGGTGCTAATTTCTAATTCCGGTCCCCTCAGATTCATTAATAGAAGTTTTGTCGTTAATTCCACAGATCTAAGAATACGTAATCCCCGCAAAAACCTTGAACAACAGCTATGCCCATTTACAGAAGATGAAGTCAGAACCTTTTTCAAAATCATTAGATCTTTCACTACCGAGTTTTTGTTACATCAATTGTTGCAGTTCCAATGCGGTTTAAGAATGGAAGAGGCATGTTTTTTTCCTCTGGATTTGGTCTTCAACCCATCGTCATCTGATACACGTTTCGACATTGAAATAGGTCCACACGTCGGTGTTCCAACGAAGTACGGAAAAATAAGAACAATAGAAGTGCCTGCATCTTTGATGAGAGAGCTGTATCTATACTCCATTAGTTCTCGCAGGGCTGCTCGTCAAAAAAAACAGCCTAACTCAAAAACGCTCTTACTCAATCAAAACGGTTTACCGATGACTTCGGTAAATGTGGCTCAGCATTATTTCAAAGCCAAGAAAGCATATAAAGCAGTAACCGGAAGACCTTTAAATCATCGGCCTCATGATGCTCGTGCAACCTATGGAACTTATCGATTGGCGTCCCTACTTGAGCATCTTCCCCCATTGGATGCAATGACTCTAGTAATGGGTTGGATGGGACACCGACATGAATCAACAACCTGGCGTTATTTAAGATATCTAAACAAAGAAAAGCTTAATAGAAATGCAATTTCGATGATGGACATATTCCTTCATGAAGCACTAGGGAAAGACAATGACTAATCAGAATGGTGCGTTTAGGCTGACGAATCCCCACGAATGGCGT